>DAIDKA010000048.1 GCA_027451085.1 Gammaproteobacteria bacterium | reverse complement strand
GCTGGCCTCGCTGGCCGATGAGACCCCGGAAGGGCGCAGCATCGTGGTGCTGGCCAAGCAGCGCTTCCAGCTGCGGGAGCGGGATCTCGCCTCCATGGCGGCGACGTTCGTGCCGTTCTCGGCGCACACACGCATGAGCGGCGTGGACTTAGGAAAGCGCCAGGTGCGCAAAGGGGCCGGCGACGCCATCCGCAAGCACGTGGAGAGCCTCGGGCAGGTGTTCCCGCGGGCGGTGGCCACCGCCATGGATGACGTCGCGCGCCGCGGCAGCACGCCGCTGCTGGTGTCCGATGCCGGCCGGGTGCTGGGCATCATCGAGCTCAAGGACATCGTCAAGGGCGGCATCAAGGAGCGGTTCGGGGAGCTGCGCCGCATGGGGATCAAGACCATCATGATCACCGGCGACAACAAGCTCACGGCGGCGGCGATCGCGGCCGAGGCGGGTGTTGATGACTTCCTGGCGGAGGCGACTCCGGAGGCGAAGCTGAAACTGATCCGCGCGCACCAGGCGCAAGGCCGTCTGGTGGCGATGACCGGCGATGGCACCAATGACGCTCCTGCGCTGGCACAGGCGGACGTCGCGGTGGCGATGAACACCGGCACGCAGGCCGCCAAGGAGGCCGGCAACATGGTCGACCTGGACTCCAATCCCACCAAGCTGATCGAGGTGGTGGAGACCGGCAAGCAGATGCTGATGACGCGTGGCTCTCTCACCACTTTCAGCATCGCCAATGACGTGGCCAAGTACTTCGCCATCATCCCGGCGGCGTTTGCATCCACCTACCCGCAGCTCAACGCCCTGAACGTGATGCACCTGGCGAGCCCCTTCTCGGCCATCCTGTCGGCGGTGATCTTCAATGCCGTGATCATCGTGTTCCTGATCCCGCTGGCGCTTAAGGGCGTGAAGTACCGGCCACTGGGAGCCGCGGTGCTGCTGCGCAGGAACATGCTGGTCTACGGACTCGGCGGCATCCTGGTGCCGTTCCTGGGGATCAAGCTGATCGACATCGTGCTCAAGACCGCCCACCTGGCCTGAAGCGGCTCACGAGGAATCCGACATGAAAACCCTGATCCGTCCCATGCTGGTGCTGCTGGCGCTGTTCACCGTCCTGACCGGCCTTGTGTATCCGGCGGTGGTTACAGTCCTGGCGCAGGTGGCCTTCCCGCGCGCGGCCGGCGGCAGCCTGGTGCTGCGTGACGGCAAGGCGGTGGGTTCGAGCCTCATCGGCCAGAACTTCAGCGAACCGAAGTACTTCTGGGGACGGTTGTCCGCGACCGCGCCGCAGCCCTATGACGGCCTGGCCTCGGGTGGCTCCAACTACGGCCCGCTCAACCCGGCGCTGACCGACGCCGTCAAGGCGCGCATCCAGGCGCTGCGCGCGGTGGATCCGGCTGACATCAAGGCAGTGCCGGTGGACCTGGTGACCGCATCGGGCAGCGGCCTGGACCCGGATATCAGCATCGCTGCGGCTGTGTACCAGGTGGACCGGGTGGCGCGCGCGCGCAGTCTGCCGCAGGGCCAGGTGCGGGACCTCGTCAAAAGGCATGGCCGTGGCCGACTGCTCGGACTGCTGGGCGAGCCACGAGTGAATGTACTGGAGCTGAACCTGGCGCTGGATGACTTGGGCAGACGATGAGTCCTCGGCAAAAAGTCGCCTGCGGCGCTTGTTGCGTGCCCGGCAAAAAACGTGGTTTTTGCCGGGCAAACACTCCATCCTTGAATCCATGATCGAGGCGCGTCCCGACCCGGACCGGTTGCTCAGGCAGGTGCAGGCCGAGGAGGCCCGCGCCAGGCGTGGCAGCCTGCGCATCTTCTTCGGTTCCTCGGCTGGGGTGGGCAAGACCTACGCCATGCTGCAGGCGGCGCACGTGGTGCGGGCCGCCGGCACCGAGGTCGTGGTGGGCTATGTCGAGCCGCACGGCCGCCGCGAGACCGAGTGCCTGCTCGAAGGACTGGAACAGCTGCCCATGCTGCCGCTGGCCTACCGCGGCATCACCCGCCGGGAATTCGACCTCGACGCTGCGCTGGCACGGCACCCCGCCATCCTGCTGGTGGATGAACTGGCGCATTCCAACCTCACCGGAGGCGAGCCGGAGCCGCGCCATCCCAAGCGCTGGCAGGACGTCGAGGAACTGCTGGACGCTGGCATCAACGTGTGGACCACGGTCAACGTCCAGCACCTGGAAAGCCTCAATGACCTGGTGACCCAGATCACCGGGGTACGCCAGCGCGAGACCCTGCCGGACAGGGTGTTTGACGAAGCGGACGAGGTCGAGCTCATCGACCTGCCGCCGGATGACCTGCTGGCGCGGCTGAAGGCCGGCAAGATCTACGTGCAGGATGCGGCGGCGAGCGCCACCGAACGCTTCTTCCGCAAGCCCAACCTGATGGCGCTGCGCGAAATCGCCTTGCGCCGGGTCGCCGACCGTGTGGAGGCGGCGGCACGGGCTTCCGCCGGTACCGGTTCCACCACGCGAACCCGGCTGGCGGCCGACCGGGTGCTGGTCGCCACCGGTCCGGATGCACAGTCCGAGCAGTTGATCCGCTCCGGCAAGCGTCTGGCTGACGCGCTCGACGCCGAATGGACAGTGGTCTATGTCGAGACCCCCGCGTTGCGCAAGCTGTCGGAAGTGCAGCGCAACCGGCGCATCGAACTGCTGCGCCTGGCGGAATCCCTCGGCGCCGAGACGGTCACTCTGGATGGCCCCACCGCCACCGAGGTGTTGCTGGAGTATGCCGCCACCCGCCATGTGACGCGCCTGATCGTGGGCGCGCCGAAGCGCCACGGGCTGCGTGCGTTGCTGCGATCCTCGACGGCCACTGAGCTCGCGCGCCGCGCCCGTGGCTTCGACGTCATCACCATCGCAACGGCGATGGATGGCGCGCCGGCGCCTGCGGGCCGCGGTGTGCGCGGCGAGCCCGGGGCGCCGGTCAAGGTGCGCTGGAAGCGCTATGCCTGGGCGCTCGCCACCAGCATCGCCTGCACCGCGGTGGCGTTCATGATGTTCTCGCACGTGGACATCGTGAACCTGGTGATGGTGTACCTGCTGGGTGTGACCATTGCCGGGCTGCGTTTCGGCCGCGGCCCCTCCGTGATGGTCTCGGTGCTGAACGTCGCTTCATTCGATTTCTTTTTCGTCACCCCGCGGTTCGCCTTTGCTGTTTCTGATGCGCAGTACCTGCTGACCTTCGCCGTGATGCTGATCGTGGGCCTGGTGATCGCGCAGCTGATGGCCAGCGTGCGCCAGCAAACCCGCGTCGCCGGCGCACGCGAGCGGCGCACAGCGCTGCTGTATGCGATGAGCCGGGAGCTCGCCGCCACCCGCGGCGCTGCCGCCATGGCACGCCTGGCAGTGCGGCATGTCGCCGAGGTGTTTGCCTGCCAGGCGGTGGTGCTGCTGCCGGATGCGGCGGGCAAGCTGCGCTTCCCGTCCGAGCAACCCATGGGAGAGTCGCTGCGCGGCGCCGAACTCGCCGTCGCGCAATGGGTGGCCGATCATGGCCGCCAGGCGGGTCTTGGCACCGACACGCTGCCCGCAGCCCCGGCCTTGTACGTGCCGTTGGGTGATACCGAGCGCCGGCTGGGGGTGCTCGCGGTGCTGCCGCAGAACCGGCGGCGCGTGCTGCTGCCGGAGCAGCGGCATCTGCTTGAGACCTTCGCCGGCCAGATCGGCATGGCGCTGGAGCGTGCGCGCCTGGCTGAAAGCGCCGAGGCGGCGCGCGTCGCCAACGAGGCGGAGAGCCTGCGCAACACCTTGCTGGCCTCGATCTCACATGACCTGCGCACGCCGCTGGCGGTCATTGCCGGCGCCGGCAGCACGTTGGCGGAGCGGGGCGCCACGCTCGATGCGCAAACCCGCGAGGTCCTGGCACGCTCCATCGAGACGAAGGCGCGGGAGATGTCTGAACTCGTCTCCAATGTGCTGGACCTGATGCGCCTGGAGTCCGGACAGGTGCACCTGCGCCGCGACTGGCAGACACTGGATGAGCTGGTGGAGGCGGCGCTGCGGCGCCTGCAGCAGCGGCTGTCGGACCATCCCGTGGAACTGGTGCTGCCGCAGGATCTGCCGCCGGTGTTCGTCGATGCCGCCCTGGTGGTGCAGGTGCTGGTGAACCTGCTGGACAACATCGCCAAGTACACCCCGGCCGGCACCGCGGTGCGCATCCAGGCCGTGACCGATGGGCCGCAGCTGCGGGTACGGGTCGATGATGCCGGCCCCGGCCTGCCGGCCGGCGACCTGCAGCGACTGTTCGACAAGTTCCAGCGTGGGCAGGAGGAGGGTTCGGTGGTGGGTGTCGGGCTGGGGCTTGCCATCTGCCGCGCCATCCTGCGTGCGCACGGCGGGGAGATCGAAGCCGGACGCCGCCCCGGGGGCGGCACCCGCATGGAGTTCACGCTGCCCACGCGCGAGCCGCCGGCGGATGATGAGGGGCAGCCGGCCGCATGACACGGGCCATGCACCAGGTCCTGGTGGTCGAGGACGACCCCGCCATCCGTGCGGTGCTGCGTGCGCTGCTGCAGTCGGAGCAGTTCCGGGTCGTCGAGGCCGATAGGGTCGCCCGCGCCACCATCGAGGCGACGAGCCACAAGCCCGACCTGATGCTGGTGGACCTGGGCCTGCCCGACGGTGATGGCATCGAGGTGATCCGCAGGGTGCGGACGTGGTCGCCGGTCCCGATCATCGTGCTGTCCGCGCGCAACATGGAGGCGCAGAAGATCGCCGCGCTCGATGCGGGAGCCGATGACTATGTAACCAAGCCTTTCAGCGCCCCGGAGCTGATGGCGCGGGTGCGCGCCGCGTTGCGGCGTAATGTCCGCGCTGCCACGCAGGCGCCCACCGTCGGGCTGGGTGCGATCAGCATCGACCTGCACCGGCGCGAAGCCTCGGGGCCGCAAGGGGCGGTACACCTGACACCGCTGGAGTACCGCGTGCTGGAATGCCTGGGGCGCCAGGCGGGCATGATCGTCACGCAGGCCCGGCTGCTGCGCGAAGTGTGGGGACCGGGACACGATGACGCCCGGAGCCTGCGGGTGTGTGTCAAAAACCTGCGGGACAAGCTTGAACCTGATCCGCAGCGGCCGAAATATCTCGTCACTGAGGTTGGACTGGGCTACCGTCTGCGCACCGACCAATAAGGGGGGCGCAATGGGGCAGGTCATCCCGCTCGAGTCAGTCGTCGACGGCCAGAAGATCCGCTGGTTCAACATCAGCCTGCTCTTGTGGTCCTTCCTGGCGATGTTTGCCGATGGCTACGACATCAGCGTCATGCCCTTTGCGGGCAAGGCTTTTACACATCTGTGGCATGTGGGACAAGGTGATCTCACCCCGGTGCTCACCGCCAGCAGTTACGGTGTGCTGCTGGGGGCCGCGCTGCTGGGCTGGGTGGGCGATCGCTACGGCCGCAAGCCCGCCATCCTCCTGGCCAGCGTCATTTATGGCGTCACCACGCTGGCGGTCCTGGGTGGCTTCGGGCTGTGGCAGACCGTGGCGCTGCGCTTCCTCACCGGCATCGGCATCGGCGGCCTGATGCCCAATACCATCGCGCTGAACTCGGAGATCGCGCCCAAGCGCCTGCGCGCCACGCTGGTGGTGCTGATGTTCACCGGGATCACCCTGGGCAGCAGCGCGCCCGGCCTGGTGGCCGCCTGGCTCCTGCCTCACTACGGCTGGCCGGCGCTGTTCGTGCTCGGGGGCTCGGTGCCGTTGATCGTGGCCGCCTGCCTGACCTTCACCCTGCCCGAGTCGATCAAGTTCCTGAGCCTGGATCCCGCGCGGCGGCAGGCCTGCCTGCGACTGGCGCGGCGGATGCGTCCTGATCTTGCGCTGGCCGACGATACGGTGCTGTCGGTGCCACAGGTCATGCCGTCCCCCGGGTCCGGCCTGGCGCAGTTGCTGGGGCGGGAGTTTCGCTGGATCACCCTGATGCTGTGGGTGTGCTTCGCCATGACCCTGATGGCCCAGTACTTTCTCAATACCTGGATGCCGCTGCTGTATGGCACTGAACTGCCGCCGAAGGATGCGGCGCTGGCCGCAAGCCTTTATCACGTGGGCGGCACGGTGGGCGGGCTGCTGATCAGCGTGCTGCTGGACCGTTTCGGATTCACGGTGATCGCCGTGCTGTTTGTGATCGCGGTACCCGCGATTGCCGTGATCGGTGTGGCGCCGGCGTCCTATGCGCTGCTGGCACCGCTGTCGATGCTGGCGGGGTTCACGGTGCTGGGCGCGCAGTTCGGCAACAACGCTGCGTCCGGCCTGATCTATCCGACCACCTTCCGTTCCAAGGCCGTGGGCTGGGCGCTGTCGATCGGCCGGCTGGGCGCCATCGTCGGGCCTACCGTCGGCGGCATGCTGATCAAGCGGCACTGGTCGATGCAGCAGCTGTTCCTGGCCGCCTCCGTCCCCATGGTCGTGGGTGCGGTGGCGGCGCTGGTGCTGGTGCGCCTGTCCTGGAAGCGCGTGGGGGAACTGCGGATCAGCGACGTGCCGGTCGGGTCGCGCGCCGGCTGAGGTCTCCGGGGCGGGGGTTCAGCGCGCCTCCTCGCGGTCGGTCCGCGCCAGTGACTCCCAGGTCACCCCGTGAGGCTGCGGCCGCCCGTCCAGCAGATTGACGAACACGATCCGGTCGACGTGAACGATCGATTCGCGGGTCTTCTTGTTGCGCACGATCGCCTCCAGCGTGATGGAGGTGGTGCCCAGCCCGACGGTGCGCAGGCCGATCTCGATGAAGTCGCCCAGGTAGGCCGGGGAGGTGAACACGATGGCGGACATCGCCTTGGTCACCAGGTGCTTGGGATAGTTGAGCTGGCAGTAGGCGTAGATCGCGGCCTCCTGGTCCACCCATTCCAGCACGCGGCCGCCGAACAGCGAGCCGGCGCCGTTGAGGTCGCCGGACATGACCATCTTGCGGGTGCGGAAGCCCATCGGCAGGACGGGGTCAGTGGGGGTGCTCATTGCGTGTCTTGGCTCACAGGTTGGAAGGAGGGCAAGTTACGGCCGCCGCGCCTGCAGCGCCCGGTGGATGAAGTCTTCGTGCTGGCCGATGCGCAGGTCTGCACGGACCGCATCCTGGATGATGCGGTCTGTGCCGATGAGAAAGGTGGCACGGCGTATCCCCAGGCCGAAGGGCCCGAGTACGCCGTAGGCACGGGCGAGGGCTTTGTCGGTGTCCGCCAGCAGGGTGAAGGGCAGGGTGTACTTGTCGGCGAAACGCCGGTGGCTGGCCGCATCCTGGGGGCTGACCCCGGCCACGGTGAGGCCGGCCGCGGCAAGCTCCGCATGAACGTCGCGTACGAAGCAGGCCTCCCGGGTGCAGCCGGGGGTGTCGTCGGCAGGATAGAAATACAGCACCAGCGGACCCCGGGACAGCAGGGAGTCCAGGCTCACGGGCCGGCCATCCTGGTCTGGAACGGTGAAATCCGGGGCGGGTGAGCCTGCGGTGAGCATGGGGCTTCCTCAAGGGGACGGGGCAGCAATAATAGCCGCCAGATGCCAGTGGCGTGACCGCCGCGCGGTGCGATGTATTCCGCGCTTGCGCTGCGTGCTTCGGATGCTAAAATCCCGCGCCTCTTGGGGCACCCGTTCGCGGAGCCAAGGGTATGTGGGGCGGTAGCTCAGTTGGGAGAGCGTCGCGTTCGCAATGCGAAGGTCGAGGGTTCGATCCCCTTCCGCTCCACCAATTAAATCCCTGTTTTTGCTGGATTTTCCGCGCCGTCAGCGCGCGGACGCTCTTTATCCGGTGTGCTCCCGGTGTGCTCTACGGCGTCCTGAAAGGCCTTGGTGTTGCAGTCATCGATGTCCGCTTCTGCTCGGTAGTCCCACGGATCAATGCAGGTGTCATACAGGGCGCGGTCGATTTTGACCCAGTCGGTATTGTTGATGCCCCGGCGATTCGCAGTGGCCGCGCTCACGGGATAGGCGCTGGCCATCTTGAACCAGCGCTGTTCCTGGGCTGCGACGACGCGAACTTCGTCCGCCACCTCGGAAAGGTCCTGATCCTGACTAAAGACCGCCAACATCGGGGGCCAGCTCACCGTCGTCGCCGTCGGGCTGCAGGTGT
>DAIDKA010000047.1 GCA_027451085.1 Gammaproteobacteria bacterium | reverse complement strand
CTACACTACCCAGGTGCTGACCGCGCTGCTGCTGGCGGGACTGACGTTGGCCCATGGGCATGCGGCCTGGCCGTTCTACACCGTGGTGGCCCTGTTTGGCTGCAGTCGCGGGTTCTATGGCCCGGCTGCCCAGTCGCTGCTGCCATTCCTGGTGCCTGCGGACCGGCTGCCGCGCGCCATTGCCACCAGCGCCTCGTTGTTCCAGGCCTCCGTGATCGTGGGGCCCGCGCTGGGTGGTGTGATCTACGCGCTCGGACCGCAATGGGCGTATGGCCTGTGCGCATTGTCCTACGGGGCCGCGGCCCTCATTGCCGCCACCCTGGGTGGACGCCGCCGTCCGCCGCTTGGCGATGACGCTCCCGGCCGGGTGGAGCAGGTGCAGGAGGGGTTGCGTTACGTGCGTTCGCGTCCGGTGGTGCTGGGCGCCATTTCCCTCGACCTGTTCGCAGTGCTGCTGGGCGGCGCCACGGCACTGTTGCCGGTGTTTGCCCGTGACATCCTGCACACCAGTCCGATGGGACTGGGCATGCTGCGCAGCGCGCAGGCCGTGGGCGCCACCGGCGTGGCGCTGTTGCTGCTGTGGCGGCCGATCAGGCGCCATACGGGTCTGAAGATGTTCGGCGCCGTGGCCCTGTTCGGCGTGGCCACCCTCGTGTTCGGGCTGTCGCGCAATTTCGCGCTGTCGCTCGGGGCACTGGTGGTGCTGGGCGTCTGCGACCAGATCAGCGTTTTCATCCGCGCCAACCTCATCCAGCTGGCGACGCCCGATGCGATGCGCGGCCGCGTCAGCGCCGTGAACATGTTGTTCATCGGTGCTTCCAATGAACTGGGGGAGTTCGAGTCCGGTGTCACCGCCTCCTGGTGGGGCACCGTTCCTGCGGTGGTGATCGGCGGCCTGGGTACGCTGGCCGTGGTGGTGATCTGGATGAAAGTGTTCCGTGAGCTGCGGCAGGTGGATCGCCTCGAGTCCGTGCACGTCCCTCTGCAAACACCACGGCCCGCGCCCGCCACTGCGTCGGCATAGCTTCTTGCTCTGTGACCGGGTTCACAGCCGGCAAGCCGGGCGTGTGCCGTGTCACGAACCTGCAGATATGACGTTCCCGTGACCGCGTGCTTTGGTACACTGTGCGCATTATGTTCTCAAGGGCGGCAGGGATGCGTTTGATCAACGCCAGAAAAGGCCTCATCTGGGTGGCGCTCGCCGGCATCGCTCAATCCGCCCTGGTTGTGCCCGCCGCGCAGGCCGCCAACGCCACCATCCGGCATCACCGGCATCACGTCCGGCACAACACCACGGCCGTTTCCTTCAGCGGCGCCGACCCGGGCCTGCGCTCAAGCAAGGTGCTGATCCTCGATCAGTCCGATTCCTCGGTGCTGTATGCGCGCCATGCGGATGTCGCCGTGCCCATCGCGTCGATTTCCAAGCTCGTGACCTCCCTGGTGGTGCTCGATGCGCAGCAGCCCATGGACGAGGTCCTCCAGGTCACCGATGAGGACCGGTGCAGCGGCAGTTCGCGGCTGGCGATCGGTACACGCCTGACCCGCGGTGAACTCATGCACCTGGCGCTGATGGCGTCGGAAAACCGCGCGGCGCATACGCTGGCGCGCAACTATCCGGGCGGGATGCCGGCCTTCGTCAAGGCCATGAACGGCAAGGCGAGGCAACTGGGCATGACCAGCGCGCACTTCGTCGAGCCCACCGGGCTGTCGTACGAGAACGTTGCAAGCGCCGAGGACCTGACCAAGCTGGTGGCTGCCGCCGCCCGCAACCCGACCATCCGCGAGTTTTCCACCGACTCCTCGCGCACGGTGCGCGTTGGCCGCCATGAGGTGGAGTTCCGCACCACCGATGCGCTGGTGCGCAATCCCGACTGGGACATCGTGGTGCAAAAGACGGGCTTCAACAATGCGGCCGGCCACTGCCTGGTGATGCAGACCGTGGTCCACGGCCGGAACCTCGTGATCGTGCTGCTGGACTCGCTGGGCAAGTACACGCGGGTGGCGGATGCCATCCGGGCGCGCCGCTGGATCGAGGCGCACCTGAACACCAAGTCCCCGTCCGCGCGCGTCGTCGCCGCCAACGCGGCCTCTTGAAGAGCGAAAAGCCCCAGGCCAGATAGCGGGGGCCTGCGGGCGTATGCCCACGCAGGGGCGGCGATCACCCGGCGCCCCGAGAGGGCATGCGACCGATGACCCCCCTGCGTCGCAAAGGGCGGGGGGCTTACGCGTCCGGCGCCATGTGGCCCCAGAGGCTGCGGAACGCCTGGTCCACGAACAGCTTCGAGTCGCCCATCTTCGCCTCGTAGGCCGCCGCGGGCGCCTTGGCGATGACCTCGTCCGGGCCCAGCGACTGGCGCATGAAACGCCCCAGCTGCCCGCCGATGTCGGCATACATCCGCTGCTGCGCCACTAGGTCGGCCTTGGTCATCACCGGGCCATTGGCGGGCACGACCTTGGTGTTGTCGTCCGCGAGGCCCACGAGGGTCTTGAGGGCATCGTCCAGGCCCATGATCCAGCCGCCGGTCCTGTAGTCGATGATCGGCCAGCCCTGGTTGGACACCGGGCCGCCCGTGACCAGCACATTGGACTTGCGGAAGAACACGTAAACGTCTCCGTCCGTGTGAGCCTGTGGCAGGTAGCCATATTCCACTGGTTCGTCCCCGAACTGGGTTTTCACCGAGTCCCAGTAAAAGGTCTTGTCAGGCCGGGCCTTGGCCGGCAGGGGGCCGTAGGGCTTGTTCTGGGGAGGCACCGGGTTGGCGTACTCCAGCCACAGGCGGGTATTCTCGTGCGCGATGATGGTGGCGGTGCCGGCCAGGCGCTCATTCGAACCGGTCTGCTGCGGATGCCAGTGGGTGTTGAACAAGGTGTGGACCCTGTCGGCACCTGTGTCCTTCTGCACCCGTCTGAGCAGTTCCTTCGATTGGGCTTCAAGGCCGCCGTCGACCAGCGCCACGCCGTCGCTGTCCTTGCAGGCGACGACGTTGCAGCCGGCGCCGGTGAACAGCCACAGGTTGTCTCCCAGGGACTGGGAGGAGAGCTGCGGACCGGTGGCAAAGGCGGCTGGCAGCTGTCCCAGGGAGACCACGGCGGCGGCCCCGGTGACGGTCTTGATGAAGCTTCGGCGGTCGAGAGGGTATTTCATTGGAAATTCGGCTGTTACAGGTTGGCGGGGCGCACGTTGACTGATCAAGCCGGCGTTGGCAATGGGGAGCGCCCCGGGCCGGTGGCGCGCGCGGCACCATCCATGGTCCAGTGAGTGCAGTGCATTACACTGGGGCGCACTCCATGCAGTTGCCAAGCCGGGACGTGGGGGGCGGCGGTATTATAGGTCTGCCGGGAATCCCAAGGACCCCGTGGCTGATGAGGTAACGGACGTGAACACAGGACCGATGAGACATCTTCTGGGTAAAGCGACTCTGGCCGGCGGGGTATTCGGGCTGGTGCTGGGCACCGCCGTGGCCTCCGGGGCGACTGTTGCGCCTGCAGCGTCTGCGACAGCGAATGCTGCAGGGCAGGCCGGCACTGCGCCTTCCGACAACCACTGGGCTTTCCTGAACCAGTGGTGCAGCAAGTGTCACAATTCGGAGGACTGGGCCGGAGGCGTGGCCTTCGACACCATGGACCCGCACCAGATCGGGCAGGACGCCAAGATCTGGGAAAACGCCATGACCAAGCTGCGGGGACGCATCATGCCCCCGGCCGGCAATCCGCAGCCGCCCACCCCGGCGCTGCGGGAGTTTGTCTCCTGGATGGAGGGCAGCCTGGATCAGGCAGCCGTCCATAGGGTGGACGCGCCCCGGGTGGTCCTGCACCGGATGAATCGCACCGAGTACGCCAATGCCGTGTGGTCCCTGCTGCGGGTCAAGGTCGATGTCTCGCAGCTGCTGCCGCCGGACGACAAGGCCGGCAGCTTCGACAACGTGGCCGACGTGCTGCAGGTGTCCCCGGCCTTCGTCGATTCCTACGTTGCTGCCGCCCGCCAGGTGGTGATTGCAGCCCTGGGCAACCGTGAGGCGCGTCCCATCGGTGTGCAGTTCAACGTGCCTGCCGCCGAGGGCGGCAACACCCAGGAATTCCATGTCGATGGTCTGCCGCTGGGCACCCGTGGCGGCATGGCCGTCACCTACAATTTCCCGGCGGACGGCGACTACGAGCTGAACATCGGCAACATGGCCGCGGCGCTGTGGGTCACGAACCAGGAGTTCGACAACGACCTGATCGCCACCTACGACGGCAGGAAGATTTTCGACACCCACATCGGCGGCGGGGATGACCTCAAGGGCATCGACCAGAAACAGGATGTGGCCGTCGACGCCATCAATGCCCGCCTGAAGCACATCCGCTTCAAAGCGCAGGCCGGCCCGCACCGCGTCGCCGTGACCTTCATCCACCGCACGTATGCGGCCTCGGAGGACCGGCTCGAGTCCCTGGTGCCGGGTGGCGTGCAGGACCGCGTGGAGCGCCTGACCAGCTTCGAGATCAAGGGGCCGTTTGACGTCACGGGCATCAGCAATACCCCGAGCCGCGAGCGGGTGTTCGTCTGCACACCGGCATCCGCGGCGGATGAAACTCCCTGCGCGACCAAGATTCTCACCACCCTGACGGAGCGCGCTTTCCGCCGGCCGGTGACCGAGGCGGATATCGCCCCGCTGATGAAGTTCTACCAGGATGGCCAGAAGGCCGGCGGCTTCGACGAAGGCATCCGCCGCGCCCTGACGGCGGTGCTGGCGAGCCCCGAATTCCTGTACCGCGCCGAAGTCTCGCATCCGGCGACCGAAGTGGCGCAGAGCAGTGCCGCGGCGCCGTCACCCATGCTGCGCAAGGTTGCGGACGTGCAGCCGGCACCGGCTGCACCGACATCCGCCGCAGCGGCAGCGGGTGCACCGCTGCAGCAGGGCGGGCAGGCTGAAGTGAGCCGCCTGAGCGACGACGAACTGGCTTCGCGCCTGTCGTTCTTCCTGTGGAGCGCGCCGCCGGACCAGGAGCTGCTGACGCTGGCGTCGCAGAACAAGCTGCATGAACCTGCGGTGCTCAAAGCCCAGGTCGACCGCATGCTGGCCGATCCGCGCTCCATCACGCTGTCGTCCAACTTCGCCTTCCAGTGGCTGGACGTCGAGCGCCTGGATGAGATCAAGCCGGACTCGCGGCTGTTCCCGTACGCGGCCGATCCGCGAGCGGATTACAAGACAGAGCTCAAGTTGTTCGTCGACAGCGTGTTCCGGCAGAACCTGCCGGTCACGGACCTGCTGACGGCCAACTGGACCTACCTCAACGAGCGCCTGGCCC
>DAIDKA010000046.1 GCA_027451085.1 Gammaproteobacteria bacterium | reverse complement strand
GGGCGTATGTCGCAGGTCAAGGCCGTGGACTTCGAGCCGGTCGCGGAAGGTGCCGAAGTCCGGCTCGGCGGCGTAGCGTCGGGCGGCATCCACCGGGAAGCGGGTGGTCACGATCACGTGGGCGCCCGCACGCAGCAGCTTGAGAGCGGCCTGGAAGCCGATCTTGACCCGCGCACCGGTGACCAGCGCGTACTGCCCGGACAGGTCCGCGGTGAGCGAACGCTTGGCGTAGTTGAAGTCGCCGCAGCACTGGCACATGGAGTCGTAGTAGCGGTGCACGCGCGTGAAGGGCTGCTTGCACACGTAGCAGGCACGTTCTTTATTGAGTCCGGGGCGATCGTCCGCACCGCCGGGCTGCTGCGCGGGCGGGGGCAGCCACAGGGGCGAGTAGACCTCGGCACGGCGCTGGACGCGTAGTCCGGACTGCGACAGGGCCTGCTGATCGGCTTCCCGCGCGGCGTCGCGTTCGGCGCGCCGGAACGCCCGCGCCATCCTGCGCTGCTGCTGGCGCTCGGGCCGGGACACCTGTCCCGCGAGGGTCAGCAGCTCCCGGCGCTGCTCCTGCGCCAGGCGGGCGAGGTGCGCGCGGTCGGTGCCGATCGTGCGCAGCACGCGCAGGCAGGCAGCGAGATCGTCGTCGGTAATCATCCGGTTTTAACTTAAGACCGCAACAAGGACCGCAGGGCGGAACGGCACGTGACAAGTGTCGCAGGCTAGCAGGAGTTTTGAGAATTCTGCACCCGCACAATGAGGCGCGGGTCACTATAGTTGCCACCCCAGGAGGCGACCCCGGACCGGATATCCGGCGGTGGCCGCGGGTGCGTAGTGCGCAGGAGCGTAAATCTCATGTCTGAATCTGCCTGGGTGGAATTCGAGGGTGGCCGTCTATTGAACCAGGGGCATGCATTGGGTGAGCTGTTGCAGGCGGACGCGCTGGTGTTCGATCGCCGCACCGTACCCAGCCCCAATGACGGAGTGCCGCGCGATGCGGTGGTGCTGTTCGTGCGGGCCAATGATGTGTTTGCCTGGGGACCGGACGCGGAGGCTTTCCGTACTGGCGACAAGCCGGGCGAGGATCTGTACGAAATCTACCGCAGCTGGGAGCAGGACCCGAAGTGGGGGGTGGTCGCCTGGCTGTGCTTCCGCCGCAATGAGCAGCCGCAGGACCCGGTGCGCAACCAGATGCGCATGGCCGGCGCCTGGACACCGGAACTTGAAGCCCTGCCGCGCAATTCCTACTGGGCGAAGCTGGGAGGGGATCGCGGCCGCAGCGCCTGATCTTTAGCATGAGCAGGCCCAGGCCCTATACTGGCAGCGTCATTTGCCGTCAGAAACGGGGGGAGTCATGGGTCTGTGTAACAAGATCGCCGGCGTATTTGCGCTGGCGCTGGTGCTGTCCGTCAACTGCGCGCACGCCGCCGACTGGGTCCAGACCTGGGGCGCTGCGCCGCTGCCACCGGCCGCGGCCTTCGGGCCGTTCCCGGCCACGCCGTCATTCGACAACCAGACCATCCGCCAGACCGTGCGCGTCAGCCTGGGCGGGCGGCGCATCCGCATCCGCTTCACCAACGAGTTCGGCAGCAGGCCGCTGCTGATCGGCGCGGCCAGTGTTGCGCTGGCGAGCGAAAAGGGTGAGGTCAAGGGTGCGCGGCACCCGGTGCTGTTCTCGGGCCAGCGCAGCGTGCTGGTGCCGGCGGGTGCGCCCCTGCTGTCCGATCCCATCGACCTGCCGGTGGATGCGCTGGGGTCCCTGTCCATCAGCATTTACGTGCCGCAGGACACGGGCCCCTGCACCTGCCATCAGACCGGGGTACAGACCGCCTACGTCTCTGACTTCGGCAACTTCGTCGACAGTGATTTCAGCCCGAAGTCGAAGAACTCCTACCGTGAGTTCCTGTCCGGGGTCGACGTCGAATCCGATAATGGTGGTCGCGCCGTGGTGGTGCTGGCGGATTCGATTTCCGATGGCGTCGGCGTTACGCCGGACACCAACGGCCGCTGGCCTGACCTGCTGGCCAACCGCCTGGATGCCGGCGGCAACGCCCGCTGGGGTGTGGTCAACATGGGCATCAGCGGCAACCAGCTGCTCACCGACGGCATGGGGGTGAGCGCACTGGCGCGCTTCGACCGCGACGTGCTGGCGGTTCCGGGGGTCAAGGCGCTGATCATCTTCCTTGGCGTCAATGACCTGGGGATCGGCTACGGCAACACCGGGGCGCTGGGCGTAAAGTACCGCAATCCCTCAGCGGGCTTCAAACCGACACCCGAAGCCATGATTGCCGGCTACCGGCAGCTGATCGCCCGCGCTCATGTCCATGGCATCAAGGTCATCAGCGCCACGATCACACCGTACGAGGGTGCCAGTTACTACTCCTCCGAGGGCGAGGCCGTGCGCCAGGCCATCAACCAGTGGATTCGAACCGGCCACGAGGTCGATGGCGTGATCGACTTTGATGCCGCCGTGCGCGACCCGAGCAGTCCCGCCCGCTTCAAGGAGGGCTGGAACATCGATCATCTGCACGGCAATGACGCCGGCTACAAGGTGATGGCCGACAGCATCGATCTGTCGCTGTTCAGGTAGTCGCGCCACGGGCGGTGGCCGTCACGCAACCGGATCATGATTTTCATGATCCGGTCCGGTGGCGCTGGCGTCTGCGGCTGCAGTGACGGGCAGGACTGCTACTATTTCGCGCTATGACGCTGCGCGTCCGCCTCAATCTCGTGATCGTCGGGCTCGCCGCGGTGTTCCTGGCGCTGCTTGTCAGCTACGAGGTGCAGGCGGCGCGGGTGACGCTGCGCGAGGAGACGGAGGCGGCCCATACAGCCACCGCCCAGGTGCTGGCGCAGGCGGCAGGCCTGCCCGGTGGAGCGCCCGCCGCGCTGCCGTTCCTGCGCCGGCTGGGGCATGTGCGGGCCAACGACATCCGGCTGCTCGATCCGGCCGGACGGTTGCTCTACCATTCGCCCCCGGCGATCTACAAGGCCGGCCAGGCAGCGCCGCGCTGGTTTGCGGACCTCATGGCGCCCGTGTCGCTGCGGCATGAGTTCCGGCTGAATGACGGCAGCCGCATTGTCGTCGAGAGCGAGTCTTCACGGGCGGCACTGGAGGCGTGGGACCGTATCCTGTGGCTGTCCCTGATCGCAGCGCCCGTGTTCCTGTTCGCCATCGGCGCCGCCTTTCATGGCATGGCGCAGGTGGTGCGCGACA
>DAIDKA010000045.1 GCA_027451085.1 Gammaproteobacteria bacterium | reverse complement strand
GCCGAACCGCTGCCGGGTTTCCGGCAGATCAAGCCGCGGGTGTTTGCGGGACTGTTTCCGGTGAATTCCGAGGACTACGAATCCTTCCGCGATGCGCTCGCGAAACTGAAACTCAATGATTCGGCGCTGCACTACGAACCGGAGGTCTCCGGCGCCCTGGGCTTCGGTTTCCGCATCGGCTTCCTGGGCCTGCTGCACATGGACATCGTCCAGGAGCGGCTGGAGCGCGAGTACGAGCTCGACCTGGTGACCAGCGCGCCGACCGTGGTGTACGAGGTGGCGCGCACCGACGGCACCCTGGCGTACGTGGACAACCCGGCGAAGCTGCCGCCGGCCAACGAGATCGAGGACCTGCGCGAGCCGGTCATCCTGGCCAACATCCTGGTGCCGCCGGACTACGTGGGCGGCGTGCTGAAGCTGTGCAACGACAAGCGCGGCGTGCAGAAGAAGATGCTCTACCTGGGCACGCAGGTGTCGCTGCAGTACGCTCTGCCCATGGCGGAAGTGGTGCTCGACTTCTTCGACCGCCTGAAGTCGGTCAGTCGCGGATACGCCTCGTTCGACTATGACTTCAGCCACTTCGAGAGTGCGCCGCTGGTCAGGCTCGACATCCTGATCAACGGCGACAAGGTCGACGCGCTGTCGATCATCGTCCACCGCGACAACGCCTACCACCGCGGCCGCGAACTGGTGGACAAGATGCAGGAGCTGATCCCCCGGCAGATGTTCGAGGTGGCGGTGCAGGCGGCCATCGGCAGCGCCATCGTGGCGCGCTCCACGGTCAAGGCGCTGCGCAAGAACGTGCTGGCCAAGTGCTACGGCGGCGACCTCAGCCGCAAGCGCAAGCTGCTGGAAAAGCAGAAAGAGGGCAAGAAACGCATGAAACAGGTCGGGTCCGTGGAGATCCCGCAGGAAGCGTTCCTCGCCGTGTTGCAGATCGGGCGCAAGGAGTAGATTCAAGCATGCTGTCCCAACTGATTTCCGCGCTGGCATGGCTGGCGGTGCCGGCCACCCTGGTCTGCGTGGTGGATGACTGGTTCCTGCGGCCCCGGCGCCAGCTCGCCGTGCCGCCCGGGCGGCCGCTGAGGGACCCGCAGTGGCTGGCCTGGCTGTACTTCGTGCTGCCGGCCTTGATCATCTGCGGCGTCGTCGAGGTGCTGGGGTCGCAGGACGTCGACTTCAGCGCCGTGCTGCTGGAGATCTCGGTCGTCACCGGCAGCGTGTGGCTGGTGGACGTGCTGGTGTTCCGCCGGTTGCGTGCGCGCACCGCGCAGGCCCGTGGCAGAAGCCTCACCGAGATCCCCGAGCCGGGCACGGTGGACTATGCCCGCAGCTTCTTCCCGGTGGCCCTGGGGGTGCTGGTGCTGCGCGCGTTCGTGTTCGAGCCGTTCCGCATTCCCTCGGATTCCATGATGCCGACGCTGGTGGACGGGGACTTCATCCTCGTCAGCAAGTACTCCTACGGCCTGCGCCTGCCGGTGATCAACCGCAAGATCCTCGCTGTGGGCGAGCCGCAGCGTGGCGATGTCGTGGTGTTCCGCTATCCGCTCAACCCCTCCATCAATTACATCAAGCGCCTCGTGGGGCTGCCCGGCGACCGGGTGCAGGTGAAGAACGACCACCTGATCGTCAACGGGCAGCCGGTGGGCGCCACGGATCTCGGCCTGTACGGGGATGGCTGCTACGAGGGCATGCACCTGGCCCAGGAGACCCTCGGCTCGCACAAGCACCAGATCATGTTCTGTCCGACGCCCGGCGGTATCGATGCCGATCCGCTGGCCACCTGCAACCGCAACCCGCCGCGCAGCTACGTGTGCGTGGCCGATACCAGCGCGCCGGACCGGGGCGACCACGACGTGATGGTCGTGCCCGCGCACAGCTACCTGATGATCGGCGACAACCGCGACAACAGCGAGGACGGCCGGTACTGGGGCTACGTGCCGGAGGACAACCTGGTCGGCAAGGCCACCCGGATCTGGTTCAATTGGGACTGGCACCGCTCCGGCGGTCCGGTCTGGAGCCGCATCGGCAAACGCATCGAGTAACCCGAGCCACGGAGAGGTCCATGTTCAAGCGACAAGGCGGAGTGACGTTCATCGGCTGGTTGTTCCTGCTCGTGCCCATTGCGCTCCTGGGCTATGTGCTGCTGCGCCTCACACCGATCTACCTGAACTACATGCGGGTCGCGCGCTCGATCGACCAGACCGCCCAGGAGGTCAAGCTGGGCGTCACCGGCGTCACCGGCGTCACCGACGCCAACGCCATCCGCAACTCCCTGGGCAAGCATTTCGACATCGAGAGCATCGACTTTCCCGATGTCAGGGATGTCGCCGTCCGCAATGACAACGGCACCTGGGTGATCGAAGCGAAGTACCAAGACGTCGGACCGCTGTTCTACAACATCTCCCTCCTGGTCGACTTCGACAAGGTCGCCCGTGTCGGCGGCGGATGACCGCCCAGGGTCAAAGCCCGGGCCGCTGGGTGCGTGCGCGGCTGGGGTATGAACTGCGCGATGAGGCGCTGTTCGTCACGGCGCTGACCCACCGCAGCGCCGGGCAGCCGCACAATGAGCGGCTGGAGTTCCTGGGGGACGGGGTGCTCAACATGCTCGTGGCCGAGCACCTGTACCGCGAGTTTCCCATGGCGGCCGAGGGCGACCTCAGCCGGTTGCGAGCCTGGCTGGTGAGTGCCCCGCCGCTGGCGGAAATCGCGGCGCAGCTCGGCCTGGGTGAGGAACTGCGCATGGGCTCGGGGGAACTCAAGACCGGCGGCTTTCGTCGTGAGTCCATCCTGGCCGATGCCCTGGAGGCCGTGATCGGCGCCGTGTACCTGGACGGAGGGCTGGGGGCTGCCGGGGGGGTGGTGTCACAGCTGTTTGCACAGCGGCTTGCGTGCCTGCCGGACCCGCAGGAACTGAAGGACCCGAAGACCCGGCTGCAGGAGTATCTTCAGTCGCGTGCGCTTGCGCTGCCGACCTACGAGGTGGTCGCCACATCCGGCGAGGTGCACGCCCAGACCTTCTGGGTGCGGTGCGAGGCTGCGGCGCTTGCGCTTGCGGCCACGGGCCAGGGACTGTCACGGCGGCGCGCGGAACAGGAAGCCGCGGGCCTGGTATTGAAGGCCGCTTCCGGTGTCAAAGGAGCCGGCAATGACTGAAGTAGAGGATGACGCGGGCGGGAACGCCGGCATGCAGGATTTTCGCTGCGGCTTTGCCGCGCTGGTGGGCCGGCCCAACGTCGGCAAGTCCACCCTGCTCAATGCGCTGATGGGTCAGAAGCTCAGCATCGTGACGCCGCGGCCGCAGACCACGCGCCACCGCGTGCTGGGCCTGCACCAGGGAACCAAGGTGCAGATCGCATTCGTCGACACCCCGGGCCTGCACCATGGCGGCAAGCGCGCGCTCAACCGCGCCATGAACCGTACCGCCGCCAGCGTGCTCGCTGACGCGGACGTCTGCGTGTTCGTGGTGGAGGCCCTGCACTGGACGCGCGAGGACGATCTTGCGCTGGAGCATCTCAAACGTGACGGCCGGGTGGTCATCGCCGCGGTCAACAAGGTGGACAAGGTGAATCCGCGCGCCCGGCTGCTGCCTTACCTGCAGGAGCTTTCGCACCGGCATGACTTTGCAGAAACCGTCCCGGTCAGCGCCGCCAAACACACCAATCTCCAACCGCTCATCACAGCGATCGCCAGCCGCCTGCCGCTGTCCCCGCCGCTGTTTCCGGTGGAGCAGGTCACCGACCGGGACCTCAAGTTCCGTATCGGCGAACTGATCCGCGAAAAGCTCACCATGGAGCTGGACCAGGAGCTGCCCTACGGCATTGCCGTGGAAATCGAGACCCTGGGCGAGGACGGTGGCCAGTTGGTGGTCAACGCCGCCATCTGGGTGGACCGTGAGGGACAGAAGCCCATTGTCATCGGCGCCGGCGGTGAACGTCTGAAGCGCATCGGCCGCAAGGCGCGCATGGAGCTGAACGACATGCTGGACCGGCGCCTGCACCTGACGCTGTGGGTGAAGGTCCGCGAGAGCTGGGCCGACAGTGCCCGCGCCCTGACGGAGCTGGGACTGGAATGAGATGAGCCGCGCCTCCAAGCGCAGCGTCCTGGCCCGGGGCTACGTGCTGGGCGGCAAGCCCTGGCGCGATACCAGCCGCATCCTGGAAGTCTTCAGCCGTGACCATGGCCGGCTGGGTCTCTTCGCCCGCGGCGTGCGGGGTCCGGCCTCGAAACTGGCATCGCTGCTGCAGCCCTTCCGGCCGTTGCTGCTGTCGTTCAGTGGCGGCGGTGAGGCCCAGTGGCTTGCCGCCTGCGAACCGGATGGTTACGTGCCGGAGCTGCCGCCGGCGGCACTCATGAGCGGCTTCTATCTCAACGAGCTGCTGATCAAGCTGCTTGCGCGCCACGACCCGCACCCGGAGCTGTTCGATGCCTACCA
>DAIDKA010000044.1 GCA_027451085.1 Gammaproteobacteria bacterium | reverse complement strand
CACCACCAATGTCGAATGGCTGCGGCAGGCCGTGCGCAGCGAGGCCTTCGTCAGCGGCCAGGTATCCACCGCGATGGCGCGCGGCATCCACTGCGAGCCACATGCTGTGCGCGTGCTCAGCGGTGGCCTGGCCACCAGCGTGCAGGATCATCCGGGCCGCACCGGCTTCTGGAACGTCGGCATCCCGCCGTCGGGTCCCATGGATGCGCTGGCCTTCCGGCTTGGCAACCGCATTCTCGGCAATGCGCAAGGCGCGGCGGGCCTTGAGATCACGGCCCAGGGTCCCACGCTGCTGTTCGAGCGCGCCGCGCGCATCTGCCTGACCGGCGCCGACCTCGCCGCCACGCTCGATGACGCGCCGGTACCTCGCTACACGGCGGTGGCCGTGCTGCCCGGCCAGACTCTCAAACTGGGCCGCATACAGGGGCCGGGTATGCGGGCCTGCCTGTTGTTCCAGGGCGGCCTCGACATCCCCGCCTACCTCGGCAGCCGTGCAACGTTCACGCTCGGCGGCTTCGGCGGCCACGCGGGCCGCGTTCTCGCATCCGGCGACTTACTGCGTCTCGATGATGCGGCGGCCGCGGCGGCCGCAAACACCGCCGGCGGCAGCCTCGATCCGGCGCTGCAGCCGGTGCTCATGCGCGAGTGGACGTTGCGCGTGCTGTGCGGACCGCACAGCGCACCGGACTTCTTCACCAGCGCGGACATCGAGACCCTGCACGGCACCACCTGGAAGGTGCACTACAACTCCAGCCGCACCGGCGTGCGGCTGATCGGCCCCCGCCCCCGGTGGGCGCGTCGCGATGGCGGCGAGGCCGGCCTGCACCCATCCAACATCCATGACACCCCCTACGCCATCGGCGCCGTCGACTTCACCGGCGACATGCCCATCATCCTCGGGCCGGATGGTCCGTCCCTCGGCGGCTTCGTCTGCCCCCTGGTCGTCATCCAGGCCGACCTGTGGAAAGTGGGACAGCTGGTGCCGGGCGATGGTGTGCGCTTCGAGCTGGTGGATGACACCGCCGCGGACGAGGCTGAAGCCGCGCAGAATGATCTGGTCCGGACCCTGTTCTCGGCCCGGCCCGATGCCCGCGGACCGCGCGCCGCCGGCAGACCCCGCCACGACGGCGCCGTACTGGGCACCATCGAGGCACGCGATGCGCGACCGCGCGTGGTGTACCGCCGCCAAGGTGACCGTCGCGTGCTGGTCGAGTACGGCCCGATCGTTCTCGACCTGACGCTGCGCATCCGCATCCACGCGCTGATGCTGCAACTGCAGTCGCGCGCCTTGCCGGGAATCATCGACATCACACCCGGCATCCGCTCGCTGCAGGTCCACTTCGATGGCCGGGTGCTGCCACAGCAGACGCTGCTGCAGTCACTGGCGGATGCCGAGGACCGGCTCGGCGATCTCGCGGACTTCACCATCCCCTCGCGCGTGATCCATCTGCCGCTGTCATGGAACGACCCCGCGATCCACGAGACCGTGCGCAAGTACATGGCCAGCGTCCGCAACGACGCGCCCTGGTGCCCGGACAACATCGAGTTCATCCGTCGCATCAACGGTCTTGCCGACGTCGGTGACGTCCACCGAGTCGTGTTCGATGCCAACTATCTGGTCATGGGTCTGGGCGACGTCTACCTCGGTGCACCCGTGGCCACACCGCTGGACCCGCGCCATCGTCTGGTCACGACCAAGTACAACCCGGCCCGCACCTGGACGCCGCCCAATGTGGTGGGCATCGGCGGCGCCTATATGTGCATCTATGGCATGGAGGGCCCCGGTGGCTACCAGTTGTTCGGCCGCACGCTGCAGGTGTGGAACAGCTGGCGGCAGACCCGTGCGTTCACCGAGGGCAAGCCCTGGTTGTTGCGCTTCTTCGACCAGATCCGCTTCTTCCCGGTCAGTCACGCCGAACTCACCGAATGGCGCCGCGACTTCCCCCAGGGACGGCGGGATGTCCGCATCGAGCAGCAGACCTTCCGGCTGGCACAGTACCGGCGCTTTCTGTCCGACAACCAGGACAGCATCCGGGCATTCGAGGCCCGGCGCCGGCAGGCGTTCAACGCCGAGCGCGAGGACTGGGTGCGCCGCAACGAGTTCTCGCGCGTCGAGGCGCTGCTATCGCAGCCCCCCGGCGGGACACCGGCAGCCACCACACAGCTGCCCGCGGGCAGCGAACCGCTCGAGGCCCCGCTGGGCGGCAACGTCTGGAAGGTCAATGTCCGCCCCGGTGACCTTGTGGCCAAGGGTTCCGTCATCGCCGTGATCGAGGCCATGAAGATGGAGTGCGACGTGCAGGCCCCGCGGGACTGCATCGTGCGCGCCGTGTACGTGCAATCCCAGCAGGCCGTCAACCCGGGTGACGTCATTGCCGCGGTGGAGGCCCGATGAGCATCACCTCACAACCACTGTCCGTCCGGCAGATCAGCACCGCGGTCAACGGCCGCTCGCGCACCGCGCAGGCCATTGCCGCCGAAGTCCTGGAGCGGCTGGCGGCCTGGGAATCCGTGCAGCCGCAGACCTTCATCCAGCGCCAGCCGGCTGAGGCAGTGCTGGCGGCGGCACGGCAGGTCGATGCGCGCATTGCGGCTGGCGAGCGACTGCCCCTGGCCGGCGTGCCATTTGCCGTCAAGGACAACATCGATGTGGCGGGTGTGCCCACCACGGCCGCCTGTCCCGACTTTGCCTTCACGCCGCAACGCTCAGCTGGCACCGTGGAACACCTCATCGCCGCGGGCGCGATCTTTGTCGGCAAGACCAATCTCGATCAGTTCGCCACGGGACTGGTGGGCACTCGCAGCCCCTACGGCGCACCGCGCTGCGTATTCAATCACGACTACATCAGTGGCGGCTCCAGTTCCGGATCGGCGGTTGCGGTCGCCGCGGGTCTGGCCGCGTTCGCACTCGGCACCGACACCGCCGGGTCCGGCCGCGTGCCGGCCGCTTTCAACGGACTCATCGGCCTCAAGCCGACCCGTGGTCGCTGGAGCACACGCGGCATGCTGCCGGCCTGCCGCACGCTGGACTGCATCTGCGTGTTCACTGCGCAGCCCGCTGATGCCGCGCTGGTGGACGAGGTGCTCGCCGGCTTCGACCCCGAAGATGAATGGTCGCGCCATCAACCGGCCACGCCGCCGGAGCTGCCGGCGTCATTCCGCTTCGGCGTACCATTACCCGGACAGCTGCAGTTCTTCGGGGACGCTGAATCCGCGGATTTGTACCAGCGGGCCGTAGCGCGGCTGACCGCTGCCGGCGGCGCCGCTGTCAGCGTGGACATCGAGCCGCTGCTGCGCGCCGCGCGACTGCTGTACACCGGCCCCTGGGTGGCAGAGCGTGCCGCGGTGCTCGAACCACTGCTGCGCACACGGCCTGCCAGCGTGCATCCGGTGGTGCGCGCCATCGTCACCGCCGGCTTCGGGGTCACGGGCGTGGACGCTTTCCGCGGTCTGTATGAGCTGCAGACCTGCGCCGCCGCCGCCGCCCGACTCTGGACCCGGGTCGATCTGCTGGCGCTGCCCACCGCGCCAACCATCTATCGCGTGAGCGAACTGCTCGCCGAACCGGTCGGTCTCAACAGCAATCTGGGCCTCTACACCAACTTCGTCAACCTGCTGGACATGAGCGCGGTGGCTGTTCCGGCCGGGTTCCGCCGCAATGCCACCGGATTCGGCATTTCACTCGTCGCCCGTGCGTGGATGGATCGTCCGCTGCTGCAACTGGCGCAGCGCTACCTCGAGGCCGGCGCCGCCTTTGAGACTCCGCCCGTGGATGCAGGCTCGCGCCCCGTGACGGTCCAGCTCGCCGTGGTCGGCGCACACCTGGCCGGCATGCCGCTGCACTGGCAGCTGACTTCACGCGGTGCGCGCCTGGTGCAAAGCACCCGTACCGCACCGGCTTACCGCCTCTACGCCATGGCCAACACGGCCCCGCCGAAACCCGCCCTGGTGCACGTCGGTGACACCGGCGACGCCATCGAGCTTGAGGTCTATGAGCTGGAGCTGGCGCAGTTCGGCAGCTTCGTGGCAGAGGTGCCCGGTCCTCTCGCCATCGGCACCGTGCAGCTCGCAGACGGATCGCAGGTCAAGGGTTTCGTGGCCGAGCCGCGTGCCGTGGCCGGCGCCAGCGACATCACCTTGCTTGGCGGCTGGCGCGCCTACATCGCCAGCCTGAAATGATCTCCTTGAAATACAACCGGCTTGCCGGGAGGCACATGATGACGACGCGTACAGACATGGCCAGGCCGCGCATCAAGCGGCTGCTGCAGGCGCCTGCCGCCCTGCTGACAGTCTGCCTCGTGGTACTGCTACTGGGCACGGGCAGCGCACGCGCTGACATCAAGGTCGGCGTCTCCGACTGGACCGGCTGGGTGGCCTGGTACGTCGCCGAGCAACAGGGGTTCTTCAAGAAGTACGGCGCCAACGTCAAGCTCGTCTGGTTTTCGAACTACAGCGATTCCATCTCTGCGCTGTCCACCGGACAGCTGGACGCCAACAGCCAGACCTGGTCGGACACCCTCGGACCGCTGCAGAAGGGCCTGCCGCTGAAGGTCGTGCTGGTCAACGACAACTCCTTCGGCAACGACGCCCTGATGGTCAGTCCGAAGATCAAGAGCTTCGCCGATCTCAAGGGCCGCAAGATCGCACTGGAGCAGTACAGCGTCTCGCACTTCGTGCTGTACACGGCCCTGGCTCGCAACGGTCTGTCCCCCAGGGACGTGACCGTCGTCAACCTGTCGGCCGGCGATGCGGCTGCCGCCTTCATCAGCGGCCGGGTGGACGCGGCCGTGGTCTGGAACCCTTGGATAAGCGAGATCGAGAAGAGCGGCAAGGGCCGCGCCATCTTCACCTCGCGTGACATGCCGGGACTGATTCCGGATGCACTGGTGGCACAGGCCGCCGCGGTCAAATCCAAGCGCCAGGACCTCATCGCCATGACCCGGGCCTGGTTCGACACCGTGGCCTATATCAAGGCAAACCCGGATGCCGCGGTGAAGATCATGTCGAAGGTCGTGGGCATGGACCCGGCGCAGTACAGGGTGTTCCTGCCCGGCACGCGCCTGTTTGATGCAGCCGCCAACCAGGACGCGTTCAATCCGGCGAGCCCCACGGGTCTGCTCGCCGTGGCTCCCGTCATTGCGAACTTCCTGATCGCCAACAAACTGCTGGACGGCAGGCCGGATGCGGCGGCCGGGCTTGATCGCTCCATCCTCGACGCGGCACTGAAGAAATGAGCGCGCGCCGGACCGGATTCTGGACCATACGCGGCAGCATCACTTCACGCCGCTACTGGCTGCTGGCAGCCGCCGGCCTGCTGCTGCCGCTGGCCGCATGGACCGCGCTGGCGGCCTCGGGCCTGGTCAATCCGGTGTTCCTGCCTGGTCCGCTCGATGTCCTCAAGCGGTTGGTCAGCTGGTTCACCGACGACAACCTGCTCGGCGACATCTGGATCAGCTTCTGCCGCGTGGTGGCAGGCTGGGCACTCTCGGCGCTGATCGGCCTGCCGCTGGGTCTGCTGATCGGCACCTACCGGCCGGTGCAGGCGCTGCTCGAACCGCTCACCGATTTCATCCGCTACATGCCCGCGGTGGCGTTCGTGCCATTGGTGATGCTGTGGATCGGCATCGACGAGGGCGCCAAGATCGGCATCATCTTCATCGGCACCTTCTTCCAGATGGTGTTGATGGTGGCGGAGGACGTGCGCCGGGTCCCCATGGCGCAGATCGAGGCGGCCCAGACCATGGGCGCCACGCGTGGAGAGATCATCGGACAGGTCATCATCCCGTCGGCGCGCCCGGCGCTGGTGGACACGCTGCGCATCACCATGGGCTGGGCCTGGACCTACCTGGTCGTGGCCGAGCTGGTGGCCGCCAATTCCGGCCTCGGCTTCGCCATCGTCAAAGCGCAGCGTTTTCTGCAGACCGACAAGATCTTCTGCGGAATCATCCTCATCGGCCTGATCGGACTGGCCATGGATCAGACCTTCCGCCTCGTCCACCGCCGGGCCTTTCCGTGGGCGCACGCGCGGAGCTGGACATGACCAGCGCAATCTCCTGCAGGTCCGTCTGCAAGACCTTCAGTGCTGGCGCCATCGCCGCCTTGAAGGACGTGGACCTGGTGGTCGAGGAGGGCGAGTTCGTCACCCTGGTGGGCGCCTCGGGTTGCGGCAAGTCGACGCTGCTGCGGACCATTGCGGGCCTCGAGACCCATGACTCAGGCAGCATCCTGGTGGACGAGCGGCCCATTGACGGGCCCGGGGTGGAACGGGCCATGGTGTTCCAGAACTACAGCCTGTACCCCTGGCTGACCGTGACGCAGAACATCAAGTTCACGCGGCTGCTGGCTGCCCACACCCGCGACTGCAGCAGCGCGGATGTCGAGGTTGCCGCTGGACGCGCCGATGCGCTGCTCAAGGTCATGGGCCTGACGCCTGTTGCGGACGCCTATCCCGGCCAGCTCTCCGGCGGCATGCAGCAACGCGTGGCGATCGCACGCGCCCTCATGAGCCGCCCGCGCATCCTCTTGATGGATGAGCCTTTCGGCGCGCTGGACGCGCAAACCCGCGAGGTGATGCACGACCTCATCCTGCATGTCTCGCGGCTGGAGCATTGCACGGTGATCTTCGTCACCCACGATGTCGAGGAAGCCATCTACCTGGGCCGGCGGGTGGTGCTGATGGCGCCCCGGCCGGGGCGCATCGACACCGTCTACGAGGTGCCTTTGCCCGCCGCCCGCACCCAGGACATGAAGCACCAGTCCGGGTTCCTGCGGCTCAAGCAGGAGATCCTGGAGCGCATCCGCGCCACCTCGGGGCTTAAGACGGACTTCGATCTGCTGCAGCAGCTGTCGCGGCAGACCACGAATACCTGATGAGCTGCTCATCCAGGGCGTGTGATTGATGATCGGCGAGGTCAGGTCTCACTCCGCCTCGATGACCTCCCAGCGGCGGACGGCTGTCTCACCGCGAGGCGCCGTGTCCGAGGTCGTAATGAACGATCCTGAGGTCGCCACCTTGAGGTCCTGGCCCACCCGGTACGGCAGGGTCGAGGCCTGGATCAGGTAGCGACCCGCCGTGATTTCTCCCAGGGAAATCTCGCAGTCCACCAGCGCGCGAGCCACGGTCACCGATGCCGCGCCGAGCACGCACTGCTCAAGCGTATGCCCCGGTGCCACCGTGGTGCTGCGGCCGCGGGCAAACATGAACACCGCCCCGGCCCGGACCAGCATCGCATCGGACTGTCCGGCTCCACGCAGTCTCATGGCATATAGCGGCCGGGTCACGACAGCCGGATCGCGATGCCAGTGCTCGACGTACCGCGCATCACGGCCCTCTTCCACCAGCACGCCGGACTCCCAGAACAGCCGGCCGGCATCGGCGAGCGCCGCTTGCGGCTGATAGTCGATGGATCGCTGCCACTCGAACCAGTGGCCATCAAACAGCAGCCGTCCGGCAAATCCCTCCTGCGTGGCAAGCGCCAGGCAGTCCTGCAGCGACAGGTCCTGCAGGGATCTTGCCTGGTGCAGGACCGGCGCAGGCTGAGGCTGCCGCAGATCAACGAACAGCGTCTGACCCTGCAGCCAGTTCACTCTGGTCGTGATATCGCGCAAGCCGTCGGCCCGCTCGATCAGTGATCGGCGCCACAACCCCGGCATGTCGGTCATCAGGGGGACACTTGCTTTCACGGTCATAACATCGCCCATCGCTGGTGCAGCGGCAAGTCTTGCTGCACAAACAAACACCCGCACACCGCTCGCACCATTTTTGATCCCATCGGGTAAAAGCCTGCATTTACCGCAATTTAGGCCTTCCGGTCCGGAATGTGCAGATCAGGCACGGGGATTGCAACGGTGAGTTCAAAGTGCGTCTAGGGTTCCGGCCTGCTGCACAGGCGTCTGGTCCGAGAGAGGCAGTCCTCAGCCGCGTATGCGGACGGGGATACACGGCGGGATAAAAGCCCGGGAGATCTGGCTGCGGGGAGTGCCCCCGGGGCGATCTCCTGCTGCTGGAGAAAATCCCGGAAAAAACTGGCATCTCCCCGGAATACAACGGGCCCTTGGGCCCCGCGAGGGAGATCCACAGTGAAGCGTCAAAACAAACCCGTCCTGACCCCCATCGCCCTGGCGGTGATAACCGCGTTATACGGAGCGGCGGCGCTTGCGAACGACAGCAGCAACAGCAGCAACAGCGATGCTACCGGTACCGAGGACAGCGCCAGCGCCAACGCGCTGATGGAAGTCACCGTCACCGCCACGCGGCGTGAGGCCTCCGCCCAGGACCTGCCGATGAGCATCACCGCTGTCTCCGGCGAGCAGCTGGAAAAAAGCGGGATCGACAGCGTCGCCGCCCTCGCCCAGTCCATGGCCGGCATCAGTGTGACCGACAAGGGTCCCTTCAGCGGCGTCAACGGTTCGAATCTGATCATCCGTGGCCTGAACAGCGAGGCCACTGCCGGTCAGCAGGCGCTCGCCACCTCGATCGTGCCGCCGGTCGCAACCTACGTTGATGACACCCCGCTTTATGTGAACCTGCGCCTGGATGACCTGGATCACGTCGAGGTCCTGCGCGGTCCCCAGGGCACGCTGTATGGCTCCGGCTCCCTGGGGGGCACCATCCGCTTCGTGCAGAACGCCCCGGACCCCAGCGGATTCGACGCCAAGTTCTCCGTCGGGTCCGGTTACACCGACCACGCCTACGGTGCCAACGGCGAGGCCAGCGGCATGATCAACCTGCCGGTCACGGACACGCTGGCAGTGCGCGCCAACGCCAGCTGGAACGAGCAGGCCGGCTTCATCAAGCAGCCCGATCTGTACGTGCTGAATTCCAGCGGCGCACCCATTCCGCAGAATCCGAACAACCTGATCAGCAGCCCCGCGGAGACCACCTCGGCCAATGGCACCAACCTGTACACCTACCGCGCGGCACGGGTTGCCGCGTTGTGGAAGCCCAATGAGGACTTCAAGGCCCAGCTGTCCTACTACTACCAGCTGGACAATGCGGCCGGCTTCCCGTACGTCTCGCCCAACTACGGCCTCGACAACTACGAGTCCACGGACCACACCCGGGGCTCAACCCTGGATGAAGTCAACGTCCTCGCACTCACTGTCAGCGATGACCTCGGCTTCGCCACCCTGACGTCCAACACCTCTTTCTCCAAGCACGACAATTACTCCAGCGGCGATCTCACGGGCCTGTACTCCTCCTTCAGTTTCTACCCTGCGTACTACGGCCAGAACCCGCGGGTGCTGGTGACCGCCCATGATGAACTGCACGACAAGCCCTGGGCCGAGGAAATCCGCCTGGCATCAAAGAGCGGTGGCAAGCTCGACTGGGTGGGCGGCCTGTTCTTCCGCCACGAAGACACCGTCATACGGGAGCACGAGTTCTATCCCGGCTACCTGGACTACTTCAATGCCTGCTCGGCCGCCAACCCGTCCGGCGTACTGAGCACGACCTCTGCACCGCTGTGCGGCGGCGGCGAGTACTACTCCGCGAACCCGCCGCCCAGCTACGTCGATGGCATTCCGATCTACAAGGACCAGGCCTACATCGGCGACTTCGAGACCACGTTCAAGGATCTCGCGGCCTTCGGCGAGATGACCTGGCATATCCTCGATGCCTGGAGTGTCACCGGTGGCGGTCGCGTGTTCAAACAGGACGTTTCCCAGTCGCAGCAGACGGGCCTGCTGTTCGTCGGTCCGAGCGAGATTGCCAACAGCACCCTGGGGAACACCTGG
>DAIDKA010000043.1 GCA_027451085.1 Gammaproteobacteria bacterium | reverse complement strand
GCTCAAGTGGGAGTACGAGGTCGAAGTGCCGGAACTGGAGACCTCGGTCTTTATCATTCCGGGCGATCAGGTCAAGAACGATGAGGATCGCCTCGTCGTCCTGAACCGGGTCGCGAAGTCCGTCGTGGACAGCCAACGTGGAGTTCACCGCGAATTCGTGTTCGCGTATGTGCCCCCTCAGCCAAAAGCAAAATCGGGAGAAGTGCCGAAGAAGCCGGTACCGAGACCAATGGCGGCCATGAACACGACGGCCTGGAAGAACGCGAGGGAGCGTGCCGCGACAAAGTGGAAGAAGAAGACGGGCGAACCTGCTCCAGAAGGCTTCCGACGGGTGCGAGTGCACGACTTGAAGCACACATTCGGGCGGAGACTGCGAGCCGCGGGCGTGTCGTTCGAGGATCGGCAAGACTTGTTAGGCCACAAGAGCGGACGGATCACGACGCACTACTCGGCAGCCGAGCTGAAGAACCTGATTGCGGCGGCGGAAACGGTTTGTGAGGACGGAAAGTCCCACAAATCCCCCACAATCACCTGGTTAAAGCGGCGTGTGGGCTGATTCGTCGTGCTTAACTACTTGAAAATACTTGTAATTTTGGTGCCGGCTGAGGGATTCGAACCCCCGCCCCCCTGATTACAAACCTGGTACACGCATCAACGCACACCATTATTCTCCATAATAATCAGTGACTTATGTGTGCGTAGTGGTGCTAATATGAGCAGCATGAGGGAATGGGGTGTGTAAACAGTGTGAAAAAGCGGCCCTACCTCCGACCGCCGCGCCTCTTGATTCACACCCCTCATTCGGTTACGTGGCCTCCCCCATTCGGTTACGATCCAGGAACCGGGCCACAGCGCCCAGACCTCCTGGAACTGCCATGACCGCCGATCACATCGACCACGCCGGCGCAGAGCGCGCCATTGCCGCAGGGGTCATCCGCTCTGCCGTCGTCACTGCCCGCGGCCGCACCTGGTCGGTGCTGCTGCACTTCGGGCGTCGCTCCCCTGCCCTCACCGCCAAAAGCGGCCAGGTGCGCACCTGGTCAAAGCTCGACACCCTCACCGCCTACCTCAAAGGACTGGGCCTGCACAGCTTCGAAGTGGACGCCAGCGGCTACGACCCCACCGCCACCAAGGCCCGCACCGATGCGGCCAGCTCCGCCAGAATGCGTCATGTTCACACCGCTGCTGCCCATGACCGCTGGTTCCGAGAGCAAGTAGCTATAGGTCTCCGAGAAGCTGACAACCCGGAGACCCAATGGGTACCCCAAGAAGCAGTCACTGCCGACTACCTGAAGCGCAAAGCCAAGTACCAGCGCATGGCGGCCCAGCAGCAGCAAAAGAAACGGCGATCCGCGTGAGGCTCGATTGGCTCCCACGTGCGCACATCGAGCGCGCCGCACAGCTCGACTACATCGCCACGGACAACCCGCTGGCGGCGGCCGACCAGGACGACGAGATACAACAGCAGAGCCTACACCTTGCCGACCATCCCAACATCGGCCGCACCGGGCGATTGCCCGGCACCCGGGAACTGGTGATCCAGCGGACACCCTTTATCTTGGTTTATCGCGTGCGGACTAAAGAGCGCCGTATCGAGGTGCTGCGGATACTACACGGAGCGCAGCAATGGCCGCCGACGTGATCCAGTAGGGCGAAGGCAAGAGGCCCTGACAGAACTGAACACCAGCCGCACCTGGACGTGGAACCGCCCGTTTCGCTCTCTGATCGTCGCCATGCGGCCGGAGTGTGCCACACGAAAAAGCGCCAAGCCGCGAGTTGACACACGGCGCCACCACTCGGAATTGGTGTGCCAAAATTGTGCCACCGAATCACGATTGCGTAGGTGTGAAATCGTAATATACTGTTTTTGTTATAAAACTTGGTGCCGGCTGAGGGAATTGAACCCCCGACCAATAGTTTACAAAACTACTGCTCTACCCCTGAGCTAAGCCGGCCCGGAAGGGTCCGCCATTATAAACGAACGGCGGCCTCGACCCACCCACCTCCAGCAGCCCCGCCGCAATGCGGGTCCTCAAGGCGACGCGGACGCCTGGACGGCGGGCGCAGGGCAGCTGTGCAGGGTCAGGGGCGTGTCCTGTGCGCCGACCGGCAGCAGGCCAGCAAGGGATACGTCCTGTCCCGGCGCAGACAGCGTCACATCCACCCAGTAGCTGGCCTCGGCGTGATGCTGTTCCTCGATCTGGGGGGTCACGCCCAGGGCCCGCGCGTCGCGAGCCCTGCGCTCGGCCCGGGCATGGTCGGTGAACAGCCCCAGCGACAGCCGCCGCCCCTGGCTCCTGACGGGCATGATCGCGGCGTCATGCAGCCCCCTGGACTGCAGCTGCCGCAGCACGCGCTCCTCGGCCGCATCCGTGGCAAAACCACCGAGGTACACCCAGTACTCCACGATGTCACCGCTGCCTTCATCACGCTGGGTCGGCACAAAACCCCTGTCCTTGAGCGGCGCAGCGGCGGCGGCGGCCCGCTCCGGTTGCTCGAAGGGCCCCACTGTCACGCAACGCGGAGGCTCGGCAGCCACCGGGACCTGAGCGGCGGCGGGCGCGGAGCCGGCGGCGGGCGCGCCTGCCGATGAGGCCTCGGCCTTGCTCGCCGGCGCTTCGGTCGCCAGGGTCAGGTGCTTCAATTTACTGATATCGCGGGCGGCCGGTGGTTCCACGGGCCGGTCCACCAGCAGCGCCCAGGCCGCAAAACCCGCATTGGCCAGCACCAGGATGATGAGCAAGGCACGCAAGATCGATGGCATTCCTGTCCGGGAGAGAGCGGTAATGCTACTGCAGGCGCTACTTTACGGGCAGCCCGGCCCTCAATGCGGTGCCGCGCAGCACCAGGTCCGGCACACTGACCCATGAGCCCTGCACCAGCGGGATGATCCGGTCGGCGCCACCACCGGTCAACAGCAGCAGCGGCGGACGCCGCAACAGCAGCTGCGCCTCCGCCACCGCGCGGTCGATCACCGCAGCCGTGGCATAGCGCGCGCCCTGCTCCATCGCGTCGCGCGTGTTCCGCGCGAACAGTCCGCCGCCAGTCGCCCCGCGCCGTGCGCGCCGCGAAATACCCGCGGTCTTCTTGAGCAGGCTCGACACCATGAGCGGCGGACCGGGGAGGATCGCGCCGCCCTGGTGTACTGCGTCGCCGTCGATGAGGTCGATCGTGAGTGCGGTGCCGACATCGATGACGCAGGCGCCGCGGGCGCGGGCGATCTGGTACGCGGCGATGACCGCCACGAACCGGTCCACCCCCAGTTTCCACGGCTCGCCATAACGCGTGGTGACCCCGCCGGCCTTGCGCACACTGGTCACGAACTCGGGCGCGATACCGGTGGCCTGCCGGGCCGCCGCGCTGAACAACCGCTCGAGCCGCGGGCCAGCCACGCTGCACACCAGGATGCGGCTGATCCCGCGGGTCCCGCGCAGCACCCGGCGCTGCAGGTCCTGCTGCGTCAGGCCCGCGTGTTCGAGCGCGCTCTGGCGCCCGAGCCGCCTGCCACGCAGCACCGCCCACTTGATGCGGCTATTGCCGATGTCCACCAGCAGCGCATGCGCTTCCTTGCTCTTCATGTCCTGGCGCTTCTTCATGCCGTCCCCATGTCCTGCGGCCGTACTGAGACCTCCCCCGAGGCGAAACGCCGCAGTCCCTGCGCCGTCTCCACCAGCAGCGTGCCATCCACATCGATGCCGCGCGCCGTGCCGCGCACGGTCTCGTTCGGCAACTGTACACACACCGCCCGACCACGCAGCGCATCGGCGCGCCGCCACTCCTCCATGAAAGGCTTCAGCCCCTCGGCCTCGAACCGGGACAGGCCCTGCACGCAGGAATCCACCAATCCGGCCACCACCGCCGCGCGCCGCAGGGGCTCGATGCCCAGTTCGTTGAGGTCCACGGGTTCGGTCCCCGTGGACAGCACCTGGTCGCGCAGGCCGGTGCCCAGCACAGCGTTCACGCCGATGCCGATGACCACGTACGCAGGGCCGGCCCCTTCGGCGCGCAGTTCGATCAGGATACCCGCAAGCTTGCGCGTGCCGACGACCAGATCATTCGGCCACTTGAGATCCGGCCGCAGGACAGCATCCGGTGGCAGCTCGCGCGTCACGGCCTGCAGCGCGCACACGCCGATGGCGAGCCCCAGTGCGGGCAGATCCCGTGGCGTCTGGGCAAAGCACCAGCCCAGCGACAGGCAGATCGCGCCACCGGGCGGAGCGAGCCACGAACGACCCCGCCGCCCGCGGCCGGCGGTCTGGTGCTCCGCCAGCAGCACGTCGCACTGCCCCGGGGGCAGATCGGTGCGGGCGAGCAGTTCCGCGTTGGTCGACGCCAGCGACCACTCAGCCTCGAGCCTGCGGATGCGGTTGCGTACACCGGTGGACAGGCGGCCACGCAGGCTCTGTGCAGCAATGGGCGCCACCGGTACCGCCAGGCGGTAGCCCCTGTTGGGCACGGCATGCACGCCCACGCCGATGTCGCGCAGGGCACCAACCGCCTTCCACACCGCGTTACGACTGACCCCCAGCTGCACCGCCAGGTCCGACCCGGATTGGAAGCCTCCTGCTGCCAGCCGGGCGAACACCCGTGCGGCCAACGGTGCCTGCGCCCTCATGCCGCGAACACCTCGGCCAGCATGCAGCGCACGCTGCCTCCCCCCAGGCGCTCGATGGTTGGCACCGGCAACGGCAAGACACGGCCGGTCGCAGCTTCGAGCCGCTGCCGCGCGCCTCGCGGCAGCGCCGCCCAGGCGGCCGCAGACAGCGCGTAGACGGTATTTCCGGGGCCCGTACCGGCCGCGCACAGTTCCAGCGCGTTGCCGGCAAAGGCGCCCACCGCGGCAGTGTCGATCCCGATGATGTCCCGGGGCACGGCCGCCAGGTGTTCGAGCACCCGGCCGCGGTCGGCGGCGGCAATGCTGTCCGCCGCAACCAGGGCCACGCGCGCGCCGATGCTCAGCATCACGTTGGTGTGGTACCAGGATGTACCACCGGCGTCTGCGGCATCGAACAGCACGGGGGTATAGCCGAACTCCTGCGCCCACCGCCCCACCAGGCCGGCATCGGTGCGCGGGGAACGGCAGGCAAAGGCTTGCCGCCCCACATGGTCCAGCACGAGGCTGCCGGTGCCCTCCAGGTAGCGGCCCTCCCGCTCGTGCGGACTCAGGTCCAGCACGCGACGGATGGGGCAGCCAAGCGCAGTGGCCACGCCATCGAGCAGTTCGAGCCGCCGCTCCAGGCGACGGTTTTCAGCCTGCATCGGATACAGCACCACGGTGCCGTCGGCATGCCAGCTGAACCAGTTGTTGGGAAAGACCGCATCAGGCTTGGGCGGATCCAGGGTGTCCTGTGCCACCTGCACGCGCACACCCGCGCCGCGCAACAGGGCCACGCAATGATCGAACTCGGCCACAGCCTGGCGCGCAGCATCGTCGCCGGTGCCAGGCTGCTGCATGCGGTTGCTGCCCGCGGTCTGCGGGTTATATTGGAACGCTGCCGGGCGGATCATCATGACCGCCGGCGCGCACTGTAACAGCGGATCCATGTTCAAAAACCCCAACCCACTCATCATCGCCACCAGGCGCGGATTGTATTGCCCGCCGGGCGACTTCTACATAGATCCCGCCAAGGCGGTGCAGACCGCGGTGGTCACCCATGCCCACGGCGATCACCTGCGCGAGGGCAGCGCGCGCATCGTCCTGGCCGCGGCAGGTCTGGGGATCGCAAAAAAGCGCCTGAAGGATGCGCGCACGGTGACGCCCGTGGAGTATGAGACACGCGTGACCCTGGGGCCGGTCACCGTCTCCCTGCATCCGGCCGGCCACATCCTGGGTTCCGCTCAGGTGCGCCTGGAGCACGACGGGCAGGTATGGGTGGTCTCCGGCGACTACAAGCGCCAGCCCGACCCCACCTGCGCGCCCTTCACGCCCGTGGCCTGTGACACTTTCATCAGCGAGGCCACCTTTGCCCGGCCCCGCTACGTCTGGCCCGACACCTCGCAGGTCGCCGGCGACATTGTCCGGTGGTGGCATGAAAATCGTGAGCAGGGCCTGGTATCGGTGCTGTTCTGCTACGCGCTGGGCAAGGTCCAGCGGGTGCTGGCGGAAATGCTCGCGCACACGGACGAGGCGGTGTACACCCACGGCGAAATCGCCAGCCTGGTGGAGGTCTACCGCCGCGCCGGCATCGCCATGCTGCCCACCGTGCCATTTTCCAGGAGCACTGCTCACGACTATCGCGGCGCGCTGGTGCTGGCGGCCCCGACGCAGGCCCGTGCCTCAGCGCTGCGGCGTCTGGGACCGCAGGCACGGGGCTTCTGCTCGGGCTGGATGCTGATCGAGGGCGAGTCACAGCGGCGCGGCTACGACGCGGGCTTCGTGATCTCCGACCACGCGGACTGGCCGGGCCTGCTGCGCTCGTGCGAAGACAGCGGCGCGCGGCGCGTCCGTTTCATGCACGGCGAGTGCGGGCAGCTGGCCGCGCACCTGCGCGAACGCGGCATCGACGCAGCTGCGCTCGAACCACCCCTCACCATCTAGAGCCGGCTCGCGCCGTCGATGCGGCAGCGACGATGGCGCCGGTATCGCTTAGGATTGAGGGCTGGAGGATGCATGGCTCGACCCGCAATGCCGACTTTTCTGTGCTGGACGGTGGCCCTGGGAGCCACCCTGGCCTTGGCACAGGCACCTGCGCCCGCGACCTTCCCGGACCAGCAGCGCCCGGCGGGCGACCCTGCCGTGATAGCCCATGGCAGGCAGCTGTACGCCGTCAACTGCAAGGCCTGCCACGGCGGGGACCTGCGTGGCGGGGACCTGGGCGGTCCCAACCTGCTGCGCTCCCAGGTCGTGATGAGCGACCAGCACGGCGAAGCCATCTCGCAGGTGGTGCTCAAGGGCCGGCCCGATCCGCAGGGCGGCGGCCCCCCCATGCCGGCCTTCCCCCTGTCGACTGCTGATGTACACGCCATCGCCGAGTACATCCACGGCGTCCTGCGCGACAAGCAGCGCCAGGGCGCGCCGCCACCGGGTGAAAGACAGGCGCTCAACGTCCTGGTCGGCAATGCCGGCGCGGGCCGGCGTTACTTCAAGGCCCACTGTGCCGGCTGCCACTCCCCCGGCGGTGACCTCAGGGGCATCGCCACGCGGGCGGCCGATGCCGGCGCGCTGCAGGACGCCTGGGTGGCCGGCCGGCCTCCAGTCGCGCCGGGCGGCAACCCCTACGCCATTCACACCGATCCGAAGACTCCGCCCACCACGGTGACCGTGACACTCGGCGACGGCACCCGGGTGCACGGCAGGCTCCAGCGCGTCGATGACTTCATCGTCAGCCTCTACGCGGACAGCGGCGGATACCTCAGTTTCATCCGCGATGGCAGACCCGGTGTGCGCGCCGTGGACATCGACGACCCGATGGCTGCGCACCGTCACCTGCTCGGCGCGCTCACCGACCCCGACATGCACGACGTCACCGCTTACCTGGCGACTCTCAAATGAACCGGCACGTCATCCGGGACATCGTCACAACCCGCCTTGCGGCGACCGTGCTGACCGCCCTGCTGCTGCCGGCACAGGCGCCGGCCCAGACATCAACCCGGATGCCTGCACCGGCGCTCCCGCCGCTGCTGCCACCATCGCAGCTCAGCGGCCCGCTGGCCGGCAGTTGGCCCACCTACAACGGCGACTACAGCGGCCGGCGCTACAGCACGCTCAGGCTGATCGACAAAAACAACGTCGCGCATCTCACGCTCGCCTGGACGGCGCGGGTCGATGACCAGCACGAGGCCGGTGCAGGCCCTGGCGGCGCCGTCACCACCGTCGGCGGTGAAGGCACCGGTGACTTTCCGACCGGCAACCCGTCGGTGCGAGGCACGGTGCTCGAAGTCGGCGGCATCCTGTACATCACCTCGACAGACAACGCCTGGGCCCTCGATGGCCGCGATGGCCGCGAACTGTGGCACTACTTCTGGAAAACCCGCGGCGGCACGCACATCGGCAACCGCGGCGGCGCGCTGTGGAACGACTCACTGCTGTTCGAGACCCCGGACGACTACCTGGTGTCGCTCGATGCGCGCACCGGGAACGAGAACTGGCACGTGCAGATCGCCAGCCTGGACGAGGACTACTTCTCCACCATGGCGCCAGTGGTGGTGGGCGACCATGTGCTCGTTGCTGCAAGCAACGATTCGGACGCCCCCGGCTTCCTGCAGTCCTTCGATCCCCGCACCGGCAAACTGCAGTGGCGGCGCTACATGGTGCCGATGACCAAGGACGACCCGGCGCTGGAAACCTGGCCCTCGCTGGACGCTGCGCGTCACGGCGGCGGCAACCCCTGGACCCCTGGGGCCTACGACCCGGAAACCGGTTACTACATCACCGGCACCGGCAACCCGACGCCCAGCTACACCGGTGTCGCCCGCCCCGGAGACAACCTCTACACCTGCTCACTGGTGGCGGTGAAAGTATCCACCGGCGAGATCGTCTGGCACTACCAGACCTCTCCCCACGACACCCATGACTGGGACTCGGCCCAGACACCCATACTCTTTGACGCTGTGATCAACGGCAGACCGCGCAAGCTGGTGGCCACCGCCGCGCGCAACGGGTACTTCTTCGTGCTCGACCGGGTCACGGGTGAGCACCTCCTGACCGCCAGGTTCGGCACCACGGTGAACTGGGCCAAGGGCCTGCGAGCCGACGGCGCCCCCGCTGCCGATCCCGGCAAATCCGCCACCATACCCGGCTCGCTGGTCTCGCCCACCGAGGGTGGCGTAACCAACTTCCAGCCCAACGCCTTCAACCCGGACACGGGCCTGTTCTACACCCACGAGAACACGGGCTACCAGGTGCTGTACCTCACCGATCCTGATCCGCGCGGTTCCATGGGGCTGGGCGGCAAGCGCTTTGCCCTGCTGGGCGCAACCGGCAACGCCTTCGAGGCCATCGACTACCACACCGGCAAGGCCGCATGGCGGCACGTGTGGCCCGGCAGGAGCGGCGTAGGCACGGGGGTGCTGACCACGGCCACGGGCCTGGTGTTCACCGGCGACACCAACGGCAATCTTGTGGCCATGGATGCGGGCGACGGCGCATTCCTGTGGCACACGCGGATCGGGAATATCTCCAACCCCCCTGAGACCTTCCTGATCGACGGCCGGCAGTACCTGCTGGCGGCCGTCGGCGACACCCTTTATTCCTTTGTCCTTTATTGAAGGTGGACGGACACATGAAAGGCCCTGGCATCTTCCTGGCCCAGTTCGCAGGCGCGGAGCCGCCGTTCAACTCCCTGGAGTCCATGGGCCAGTGGGCCGCGCAGCTGGGTTACAAGGGTGTCCAGGTGCCCACCAGCGATCCGGCGTTGTTCGACCTGCAGGTCGCGGCCACCAGCCAGGCCTACTGCGACGATATCAAGGGCCGCCTGGCACAGCACGGCATCGAGATCACCGAGCTGTCGACCCACCTGCAGGGTCAGCTGCTGGCGGTACACCCGGCCTACGTGGACCTGTTCCGTGCTTTTGCCGATCCGCAGGTGCGCGACAACCCGTCCGCCTGGACGGAGTGGGCCAGCCAGCAGCTGCGCTACGCCGCGCGCGCCAGCGAACGCCTGGGACTTGCAGCCCATGCCACGTTCTCGGGTTCGCTGCTGTGGCCCACGGTCTATCCCTGGCCGCAGCGCCCGGCGGGGCTGGTGGCGGAAGGTTTTACGGAACTCGCGCGCCGCTGGCGGCCGATCCTGGACGCCTTCGGCCAGGCGGGCGTGGCGCTCGCTTACGAACTTCACCCCGGCGAAGACCTGCACGATGGCGTCACCTTCGAGCGCTTCCTGGCCGCGGTGGACAACCATCCGGCCGCGAGCATCCTGTACGACCCCAGCCATTTCGTGCTGCAGCAGCTGGACTACGCGGCCTTCATCGATCTGTACCACGAGCGCATCAAGGCGTTCCACGTCAAGGACGCGGAGTTCCACCCCGACGGGCGCTCCGGGGTGTACGGGGGCTACCAGGAATGGGTGGATCGCCCCGGCCGCTTCCGCTCACTCGGTGACGGCCAGATCGATTTCAAGCGCATCTTCAGCAAGTTCGCCCAATACGGCTACGACGGCTGGGCCGTGCTGGAGTGGGAGTGCGCGCTCAAGCACCCCGAGGACGGCGCGCGCGAAGGCGCCCCGTTCATCGCGGCGCACATGATCCGGACCACGGACCGGCGCTTTGATGACTTCGCTGCCAGCGGCATCGATGCCGACACCAACCGCCGTGTGCTCGGACTGGACTGACCGTTCGATCACGCCCCGGCGGTGCGTGCCGCTGTGAGATCGAACGGCATCTGACGCAGTCTTATGCCCGTAGCCATGCGCACCGCATTGGCCACGGCCGGCGCAATCGGCGGCACGCCCGGCTCACCAACGCCGGTGGGCGCTTCGGCGGACGGCACGATGTGGATTTCAACGGACTTCGGCATCTCGTTGATACGCAGCACCTCGTACTGGTGGAAGTTGGTCTGGTCCACATGGCCGTCGGTGAGCGTGATCTTGCTGTGCAGGGCCGCACCGAGGCCGAAGCCGATGGCGCTCTGCATCTGTGCGCGCACCACGTCGGGCGTCACGGCGAGACCGCAGTCGACTGCGCAGACCACACGGTCCACGGTCACCCTGTTGTCCTTCACCGTGACCTCCACTGCTTCCGCCACGATGGAACTGAAGGACTCCTGCAGGGCGATGCCGCGACCCCGGCCTTTGCCACCTTCGAAGGGCTTGTCCCAGCCGGCCTTTTCCGCCGCGAGCTTCAGCACCGCGGCATGGCGCGGATGGTTCTTCAGCAGCTGAAGACGGAAGGCCACCGGGTCCTTGCCTGCGGCCTGCGCCAGCTCATCG
>DAIDKA010000042.1 GCA_027451085.1 Gammaproteobacteria bacterium | reverse complement strand
TGCTCTTCAAATAAAACATGCCGACCACCCAGTCAACCGGTCCTCCCGGCCTGGAGCTGAGATCCATCTCCTCCGTGATGCCCTTGGAGTCGTGCTGGAACCATTCCACGTCGTGCGCAATGCCCTGTGCGTTGGTGACATCCAGGGCCTCGCCGTCCTCGTTGACCGAGCCCTTCTGGTTGACCTCCTGATAGCTCGAGATGGCCTTCAGCGTGGCAAAAGGCAGCGTGTATTCGATGGTGGCGCCGGCCAGCTGCTGGTTGTAATCCAGTCGGCCCGGCCAGTCCGAACTCTGCTGCCAGGGATCGGAATTCGGATCATTGATATTCTTGTTCTGCGTCTCGTGCTGCTTGGCCTGCGCATATTCAGCGTGCAGCGTGACAGAAAGATTCTCCACCGGCTGCCACAGCAGCAGCAACCGGCCATGGGCGCTGTTGGTGTTGCCGAGATCATACCCTCCGCTGTACCCGGGAACCTCGGTCGCTGTGGTGAAGCCGTGCTGGTAGTCCTGATCGAACGAGGCGCGGACCGCGAGAGTGTCGCCGAGCGGAAGGTTTATTGCGCCGCTCGTGTGTACCAGGTCGCGCGAGCCCGCCTGGACGTCGACGTAGCCGTCGACTCCGTCGAACGTCGGCTGCTGGCTGATCACGTTGATACTGCCACCGATGGCGTTCTGGCCGAAGACCGTGCCCTGGGGGCCGCGCAACACCTCGATATGGTCCACGTCCAGGAATCCTGAATTCAGCGCGGCGGGATACTCGATGTAGATCCCGTCCTGATGGTAGGACACAGATGTCTGGGCCGAATCGTCCTGGGGGACATTGAACCCGATGCCACGGATGGAGACGCTGCGGTTGAAGCCCTCACTCTCGGTGATCACGAGGCCGGGTACGGCACCATTGAGATCGATGGGCACAACGACGTTCGACTGGGCCAGCTGCTCTGCGGTTATGGCGGTCAACGCCATCGGCGCATGCTGCAGATCAATGCTCTGCTTCTGGGCCACCACCGTGATCTCGGGCAGCGCATCATTGTCACTGCTCGAGGCGCCGCCCGCGGTGGCCCCGCCGGCGGTCGAATCGGCGTATGCACCGTGCGACCCGGCCGTGCCCGCCAGAACCAGCGCGACGGTCGTCGCCGCCGAAACCCGGGTTCGCTTCATGCAAGGACTCCCCTGTCTTTGTTACAGGGATATCTTTCCAACACTCAGCGCCACCGCGTCAACCCGCTGGCGCTTTGTGGTGCACTCAAGAAACTCGCGTCTCGAAGCGGTGCGACGCGGCCCACCGCACGGGGCACCGGAGCCTCGCGAGGTGCATAAACGCTGACACCCCGTGCGCATTCAGGCATCGCACCCGCCGTCGGCGGTGCCCGCTTCGGCATCCCCGTCCACCAACCGTGGTCGGAACGGGCGGGCATGACCTGATCCTGTGTGCCTGCCCCTTCGGCACCCTGCTGCTAGAGTTTGGCGCTGATCGTCAGGTCGTAGCTGCGCGGCGGCTGGATGGTCAGGAAGTCGTTCCCGTAGTAGGAGTAGTCGTTCTGCATGTTGCGTTCGTTGGTGAGGTTGTAGATCTCCAGTTTCACGGTGTAATAGCCCAGGAAGCTGTAGAACACGCCCGCGTTGATGGTGTACTGCCAGGGAATGGTCGGCGCCTTGTAGTAACCGCCCAGGATGGACGCAGGCACGGCCGCCATCACGGTCGCGGCGGGAATACCCAGGTAGGAGTTGCTGAAGTCATTCAACATGTTCTGCTCAGTCTGCGCGGCATTGACGTAACCGCTCTGCGTGGTCTCGATCGGTCCGGTCACCTGCACGTTGGCCTGGAACCCGAGGCCGTTCTCCAGCTTGTAGTTCACCAGTGCATTGAACAAGTGCTCCGGCACGCCCGGATCACGGAAAGACTGGCCGGGCGTCCACGCCACCGCTCCGCCGGCCCCGTCGATGTTGATGCCCGGTTGCGCCGGGAAATTCCAGAAGCCGGCGGGTGTATCCAGCATGGTATGCAGGTAGGAGTAGCTGGCAGTGGCAAAAAAGTGCGGATCGGGCTGGTAGTTCAGCTCGATCTCACCGCCGTTGATGTGAGCAAAGGACTGCACGAGGCCGCCCGCCCCGGTCGCCTCCGTGCGCTCCTGATGGAATCCGGCAATGGAGAGGAACAGCGCCTTGCCCAGCAGATCGAACTTCAAACCACCCTCTTCCAGCAATGTGCCCTGGCGCAGCTGCGTGGTCGGATCCACTCCCAGGGTATTGACCGCGCCGTCGTTGTCGTTGGCCAGCACATACTGGGCCTTGTTGTATGTGGCATAGCCCGACATCCATTGCGTCGGGCTCCACACAAGGCTGACGTTGCCGTTGTACAGGCCATACCAACCGGTGTGCTGGCTCTGGGCCTGATCAGTCAGTGACCAGCTCGCCTGGGGGTCGGCCGCCACCGCCGCATACAGCGGATCCGAGTCATTCAGCTGCACCAGGTCACCGCGCAGCCCGTACATCATGCTCCACTGCGGTGAGAAGGTGAGCCGGTGCTCCAGAAAGATGGCTCCGTCCTGCAGGTTGCTGTTCACGGACTGGTCCGGGACGATGCTGTTGGCGGCGGCCACTCCGTACTGCTGGTGGCCGAACGCCGCCGAATACAGCACCGCGCCACCGGAGGAGGCCTGCTCGGACGCGGGGAATATCCAGTTGTTCGGGTCCTGGGAGAGATCGAACACGCTCACCGGCTCGTTGTTGTAGTTCTGAATGTCCAGGATGTGCTCGTACCGGTAGGTGAAGCCGGCATCGATCTGGCTTCCGATCGCCCCCAGGGCGAAATCAACCTTGAAGTCGGTCTTGTTCTCGACCGCATAGCTGCCGATGGCGGTATCCGCGTAATAGTCCTCGGTCTGGTTGTAGCGGTTCATGTAATCGTAGAACGTGTTGTTCACGATCGAGAAGCTGTCGCTCACGTGCCATGTCTGGATGAGCTGCAGCACGGCGTGCTGGGAATGCGCCCCGGTGCCGTTCGGCTCGTCGATGAGGATGCGGCGGTTCAGACTGGTGCTGCCGGTCATGTCCACCACGGTGCCATAACCTGAGACATCACTCAGCGGCGGCGCGCCGGTGAGGTACACGTCATTGTTGATGAGGTTCTGATTGACGCGATTGATGCCGTCGTTCTCCCGGTATTTTGAGTCGATGAAACTGCCGTTGACTGACACCGTGTAATTATCGCTGAACTGCCACAGCAGGGCCGCGTACAGCGACTGCTGGTGCAGGAACATGTCGTAGTAGTAGCTGCCGCTGTCATTGCTGGTGAAGGCCACCAGGCCGGCGAGGTTTGGCGCCAGCGGGCCGCTGACGTCGAAGCTGGCAATGCGCTTCTGCTGTGAATCAACCTCCAGGGTGGCATCGGCCATGAACCTGGTGAGCGAGGGCATCTTGGTGGCGATATCGATGGAACCACCGACACCGGAGCCCGGTCCGCCCTGCACGCTGGCCGGACCTTTGACGATATCGATCGAGTCCACCATGTTGAAGCTCATCGGCGCGCCATAGCCATTGAGCGTGAAGGGATCGCGCATGCCGTTGAAAAACACGTCCGCCAGCTGACCCCGGATGCGCGGCACGTTCGGCAGCCCGAAGGAGGCGTCGGAGTAGGCGCTCGACGTCAGATAGGAGAACCCTCCCGGGTTCTGGACATCGAGGGCGTCGATCTGCGTCTTCGACAGCACGGTGTTGGCGCGCGGCGTTTCCAGCACGCCGAGATCCAGACCATACGCTGAATCCGAAGTCACGGTGGTCGGCATGATGAGATCGCCACGGCGGATTCCGTTGACCACGACCTCCTGTAGGTCCGTGCTGCCGCTGGCGGTGGCGGCCGACTGGGATACCGGCGCCGCCGCGTTCGGCGACGCTGTCTGCGTCTGGGCCTGCTGCGCCCGGGCGTCAGCGAAGACGCCAAGCGCGGAAAGCGACAGGATGGCCGAGACCTGGGCACGGATGCACATATTCATTTGAGACACCCCGGGTTGTTGCTGTTCGCCCGAAGATGTCCACATGAGGCCCGTGACCGTCAATGCGGCTCACATATTTGATGCACGCCACGGCTCGCCGCACAACTTTATGGCGCAGCAGCGTTGCTTGAATGTGTACGGTCCGTTGCCGCCGGCCCTACTGCGCAGCGGTGGGCAACCGCTCGCGGTAGCGCGGCCAGTTCGCGAGGATTTCCTCCACCACGCGCGCGCCCACCCGGTACGCCGCCTCCACCGCGGGGCCGAGTCCCGCGTAGCCGTTTTTGTTTTCGATGGCCAGGCTGCGCGCTGCGCTGACTCCTGGCGGCGGTATCGTGAAGTCGCTGCCGGTGCGCAGCACCAGCACGCGCCGGTTGTCGACACGGCCGGTGCGGCCGAGATACCCCAGTGACAGCAGCGTGCCGCTGTCCTCCTGCTCGGACATCACCATGTTGCCCCGGCCATGGGTCCAGAAGCGCACCCAGCGGTTGGCCCAGTCGTTCATCCGCCGGCCCTGCCAGAACCGCATGGCGGCGAGGTTGTCTCCTTCCAGTACGAAGGGCGGCCGGCGGGCGTTGGGATAACCTTTGTAGCGGGCGCGAATCTTCTGCATCGCAGCGCTGTCTTCGAGCGGGACGTTGCGCGTGAGATTGAAGGCCCAATCCACCAGCGGCCGGTTGAGCTCGAACACCTGTCCCTCCTCGGGCTTGGCGTCCGGATCGTACGGACGGTCTGAATCGAGCGCAAAGATGCCGGTGCTCCAGTCCCTGGGCATCTCCCTGGCGTCGATTTCATAGGCGAGGTCGCCGTCGACGACGTACCGTGACCACGCCGCAGAGCCGATGGACGCGTCCTCAGGGTCCACGCCGGCGATGCCGGTGACGATCCAGTAGGCATGTGTAAGGTCGAAGCGCGGATCCAGCCCCAGCTCCATGATGGCGGAGGCCGAGTTGGCGGTGCCGACGCCGGTCACAATGCCCAGCACCCCGGTGTCCGGGTTCAGGAACAGATCATGGTGATGCGCGAACGGCAGGCGGGTGTCGAGCTTCTGGCGCTCGTACCACAGCTGGAACTCCCCTGGCTGATCGCCGCTGTCGGCACCGATCTCGAACATCGTGACCACCACGACCTTCACCTCGATGGGCGGGTGCGCCGATACAGCAGCCGCTGCGGCCGCCTGTACCGCGGCAGCCCACCCCGCCGCGATTGCGTGGCCGATCACCAGCACAGCGGCCAGCCAATGTGTCCGATCACGCCTGCGCATGTGCGCCTGCCCGTTCATTTTTCAGCTCCTCCGTAATGCAACGCTGTCGACATCACCATGATGCGGCCCGGATGAGCGCCACGTTG
>DAIDKA010000041.1 GCA_027451085.1 Gammaproteobacteria bacterium | reverse complement strand
GATGGTGTTGTCCTGAGCCGAACCAGTGTGTCAGCGCTTCGGCTGCGGTGCACTGCGCGGGAATGGTCATGACCTGCGGGGTCATGACTTCAGCCACATGATGCCGTTCCAGCGGATCGACGCCGTACTCCCGGAACACGTGCCGGCCGCGGCGCGCGATACGCTCCGTCAGGATGGAGCGGCGCATGAGGATCACCGTGAAGGCATGCGCGGTGGCGCAGCCCAGGATCACCGGCAGCATGGCATCGGCGTCATGCGTGAGTCCGAAGGCAAAGGCGATCGCGGTCAGCGGGGCGCCCATGGCGGCGCCGAAGGTCGCGGCCATGCACACCAGCGCCCACAGTTCGTGACTGCCGCCGGGCAGCCAGGGACCCAGCACCACCCCCAGCCCGGCGCCCATCATCAGCAGCGGCGCCAGCACGCCGCCTGAAGTGCCGGAACCCAGTGCCACCGCCCAGATGACGAGCTTGACCACCAGCAGTCCGGCGGCAACCTGCAGCACCACATGGCCGTGCAGCAGCTCCCCGATCACGTCGTATCCCACGCCCAGGGCGCGCGGCTCGAACCAGCCGCCGATGCCCACCACCAGTCCGCCGATCGCCGGCCACCACATCCAGTGCACCCGGCAATGCTCAAAGGCATCTTCCGTGGCATACACCAGCAGGCTCGCCATTGCCGCGAACGCACCACCAGCCAGTCCTGCGATCACGCACCCGGGCATCGCGGCCAGCACGAAGCCACCGGTGTGCAGTTCGAACAGCGGATGCGGATCCGCCCACAGCGGGCGCAGGAACCCGGCCACGGCGCAGGCCACCGCGACCGGCAGCAGGCTGCGGGGGCGCAGTTCAAACAGCAGCAGCTCGACGGCCAGCAGGATCGCCGCCAGCGGTGTGCCGAACACCGCGGTCATGCCGGCGCAGGCGCCGGCCACCAGCAGCGCGCGGCGCTCCACCGCCGCCAGGTGCAGCATCTGCCCGAGCAGCGATGCGGCCGCGCCACCCGTCATGATGATCGGACCTTCGGCACCGAACGGGCCACCGCTGCCGATGGCGATGCCGCTGGCCAGCGGCTTGAGCAGCGCCACGCGAGGCGACATGCGGCTGCCGCCGAAGAGGATGGCCTCGAGCGCCTCAGGAATGCCGTGACCGCGGATTTTATCGGTGCCGAAGCGGGCAATCAGCCCCACCAGCAGTCCGCCGACCACCGGCACCAGTATGCCCGGCGCACCCAGATGCGCGTCGGCCGGCGCGCGCGGCACCAGCGAGAACGTCCGGAAATAGAACAGGTTGGTGAAAAAATAGATGCAGTCGAGCAGGAAGCAGGCTGCAAGAGTGCTCAGGCACCCGATCAGCAGCCCGGCAAAGCAGAGCCCGGCAACCCTGGGGTCCGTCGCAAAGTCCCTTCCGTGCGCCATGACCGGCGCGTTCGCTTGAGCAGACATGGGGAGCCTCGACTTCCGTTCGGGCAACCTGATTCAGCCGGTCAATATATCACACCATGATATACCGGCAGATGCCCCGGTCTGCGAAACGCGCCCCTTCTCGATCGCTGGCCAGGCTGCTTGGAAGCCAACGCACGCTGCGTGTAGGGTTGCAGGCATGAACACTGAGGCCGCACCGCCTGACATAACCCTGTGGCGGAAGGAAGAACGCGCCCGCCTCCTGGCCGCCCGCCAGGCGCTGTCGCCGGAATATCGTGACAGGCAGACCGCGGCCATCACCGCGGGGCTTGACCGCCTCATCGGCGCGGGCCTGATCGTGGGCTGCTACTGGCCGATCCGCGCCGAACCTGACCTGCGTCCCTGGATGCGAGAACGCGCCGCGCGCGGTCTGCGCCTCGCCCTGCCGGTGGCAGTGGCCCACGCGGTGCCGCTGAAGTACCGCGAATGGCGTCCCGGCGCTGCGATGGCTCACGGCCTGTGGAAAATTCCCTACCCTGCCGATGGCGCCGAAGTGGCCCCGGACGTGCTGCTGGCGCCCGTGGTCGGTTTTGATGCCGCGAACTACCGTCTGGGGTATGGCGGTGGCTTTTTCGATCGCACGCTCGCGGCCTCGCAGCCCCGGCCTCGGGCCATCGGGGTGGGCTACACTTGTGCAGCCATCCCCACCATCCATCCGCAGCCCCACGACATTCCCCTGGACTGCATCGTGACGGGCGCAGTCAGCTGGCAGGTACCGCCGTAAAGCCCGCCTTTTCCAAGGCCGCCGTGACAACCGCCGTCTGCGCCGAGGTCTGGATGTCCACCAGGCGCTGCGGTGGGTCCGCG
>DAIDKA010000040.1 GCA_027451085.1 Gammaproteobacteria bacterium | reverse complement strand
GGCCGGCCGAGGTGTGCGGGGAGGTCACGAATCCCAGCTCCTCGAGGTCTGCCATGACGTTGCGGACGGTGGCGGAACTCAGGTTCAGGCCGCTGTCGCGCGACAGGCTGCGCGAACCCACCGGCTGGCCGTCGCGGATATAGGACTCCACCAGGAGCCGCAGCAGTTGCTGCGCCCGCTCATTCAGTCCCTCGTCCCTGGCTTCTGCAACGATCATTGGACTCAAAACCTAGCGACCGCAGTGCGGCCCGTCAAGGCAGGATGGGAACCGGCATCCGGCCGTGCTACAAAGTCGCATGATTTCGACTCCAGTCATCCGTGTGTGTGCCATCTTCGGCCGTTTCACCGATCCACGGGTGGCTGAATCGCTCGAATCTCTCCTGCCCCACCTGTCACGACGGGGCATCAAGGTGCTGGCCAGCGAGCCTGTGGGCGCCGTGGCGGGCGCAGCCGCTGTGGAAGTGGTCTCCGAGGAGCAGCTGGCCGCACGCGCCGAACTGGTGATCGCCATCGGCGGCGACGGCACGCTGCTGTACGCCGCGCGCCTGGTGCGCCAGCGCCAGGTGCCGCTGCTGGGAATCAGCCGCGGCCGCCTGGGATTCCTCACGGACGTGATGCCGCAGGACGTCACCCGCTGCATCGATGCGGCCCTCGACGGCGGCTGCGAAATCGATCGCCGCCCCCTGTTGCACACCAGCCTCACCCCGGCCGGTGCCGCCGCGCCGGTGGAAGGTCTCGCGCTCAATGACATCGTCGTGCAGAAGCTCGCCACCGGCTCGATGATGGACTTCGAGACCCGGATCAACGGCCGCTACGTCAACACGCATGCGGGCGACGGCGTCGTCATCGCCAGCGCCACCGGTTCCACGGCCTATGCCCTGTCCTGCGGCGGCCCCATCGTCGAACCCGGACTCGACGTGGTGGTCATCGCCCCGGTCTGCCCTCACACACTGTCGGACCGGCCCATCGTGGTCTCCGCTCGCTCCAGCATCGAGATCCGGCTGCTGGAACGGCAGGACAGCCGCGGCCAGGCGGTCTGCGACGGCTTCGTGCTGGGTGATCTGGCGCCCGGCGGCACCATCCGGGTGCAGCTCTCCAGCGAAACCGTCAGCCTGCTGCACCCCCCCGGCTATGATTACTTCCGTTCGCTGCGCGCCAAGCTGCGCTGGGGTCGCGGCGAAGACCACCGGCCTCGTTGAGAGCACCGCCACATGCTCAGTACGCTGCACATACTGGACTTCGCCATCATCGAGGCGCTGGAACTCGACCTGCGCGCCGGCATGACCGTGCTCACCGGTGAAACCGGCGCGGGCAAGTCCATCCTGGTGGACGCCCTGCAGCTGGCGGCCGGCGGCCGGGCCGGTGCCGAAGTCGTGCGCCACGGCGCCCAGCGCGCCGAAGTCACCGCCACATTCGACCTGAAGCAGGCCCCTGCCGCCCTTTGCACCTGGCTTGCGGAGCAGTCGATCGCTGCCGATGACGAATTATCCATCCGCCGGGTCGTGGCGGCGGATGGCCGCTCGCGCGCCTACCTCAACGGCCAGTCCGTAACCGTGCAGCAGCTGCGCGAGGCAGGCTCACTGCTGTTCGACATCCACGGCCAGCATGAATTCCAGTCCCTGATGCGCACCCAGGGCCAGCGCGACCTCCTGGATGGCTGCGGCGGGCTTGAAGCGCTGGTCGCCGAGGTCGGCGCCGCGCAGCGCGCCTGGCTCAAAGTGCTCAATGTCACCCTGGAGCTGGAAAGCCACGCGCGCGACCGCGACTCCCGCCTGTCGCTGCTGCGCCACCAGAGCCAGGAGCTCTCGGCGCTGCAGCTGGTCGCGGGTGAATTCGACAGCCTGACCGAGGAATCCTCGCGCCTGTCCAACCGCGGCCGGTTGACCGAGGGGGCCCAGCAGGCCCTGTCACAGTTGTTTGAAAGCGATGAGGGCAGCGCGCACGCCGCCATCGCCCGCACCTTGCAGCAGCTGAAGCCACTGGCAGGCCTCGACCCGAAGCTGGCATCGGTGCTGCCGCTGGTGGACAGCGCCGCCATCCAGGTCCGGGAAGCCGCGCGCGAGCTGCAGCATTACCTGGATGGCCAGGACTTCGACGCCGTCCGGCAGGACCAGGTCGAACGGCGTCTGGCCGCCATCGGTGAACTGGCCCGCAAGAACCGGGTGCCGCCCCAGCGGCTGCACGAACGCGCCGCCGAACTCGAAGCCGAGCTGCGCCAGCTGGAGAACGCCGAAAGCAGTCTTGCAGGACTGCGTGCCGAGCTGGCCGCCGCCCTGCAGCGCTACCACGAGCTGGCGGGGGATCTTTCCAGGCACCGCGCGGCCGCCGCCAGGACACTGTCGCGGACCGTCACCAGGCACATGCAGCAGCTGGGCATGGCCGGAGGCCACTTCGAGATCGATGTCACCGCGTCCGCGGCGCCCGAACCCCAGGTGCATGGCCTGGATCAGATCGAGTTCCGCGTCAGCGCCAATCCGGGACAGCCCTTGCGTGCGCTGGCCAAGGTGGCCTCCGGCGGCGAGCTTGCGCGCCTGTCACTGGCCATCCAGGTGGCCACGGCGGGCCAGGACACCCGCTGCATGGTGTTCGACGAGGTCGACTCCGGCATCGGCGGCGGCATCGCCGAGATCGTCGGCCGCCAGCTGCGCGCGCTGGCGCAGGCTTCCATATCCGGCAGGGGCCAGGTCCTGTGCGTGACACACCTGCCCCAGGTGGCCTCCCAGGGGCATCAGCACCTGCGCGTCAGCAAGCTCACCGACGGCCGCGCCACGCGCACGAGCCTCACGGTCCTCACGGGTGATGAACGGGTCGAGGAGATCGCCCGCATGCTGGGCGGCGTGGACATCACGGCCCGGGCGCGCGAGCACGCGCGCGAGATGCTGGGGGTGGCCGAGGCTCCCCCCTCTGCCGGGATCAGTTCTTCTGGTGGGCGCAGTTCTGGCGCGCGCAGTGCCCGTAGAGGATCAGGGAGTGGTCCCTGATCTCGAAGCCCAGGCGGCTGGCCACCGCATCCTGGCGTTCTTCAATGCCGGAGTCTATGAACTCTTCGACGCGGCCACAGTCAAGACACACGATATGGTCATGATGCGTACCCTGGTTGATCTCGAACACGGCCATGCCGTCCTCGAAGTGATGCCGCGTCACGAGGCTCGCGGCCTCGAACTGCGTCAGCACCCGGTACACCGTGGCAAGCCCGATGTCCTCGTTGGAGTCCAGCAGCGTGCGGTAGATGTCCTCCGCGGACATATGCCGGGTCTGGCTGCGCTCCAGGATCTCGAGAATCTTGAGCCTGGGCAGCGTGACCTTCAAACCGGCCTTGCGCAGGTCCTTACCTTCCATGGGAAACCCTCCGGATTACAGGCAGGCCTGACAGTTGCCGATACGCTATCATGACCTCATTATCCCGGATTCAAGCAAGTGACGCGATGAGAATTCCTGCTGGCGCCCTGCGCCGTTTTGCCGCGCTGGGCACCGCCGCCGCCCTGCTTGGCGCCACCGTCTCCGGCTGCGTTTACCGTGTCACGGTGCAGCAGGGCAACTTCATGGAGAAGCGCAACACCGATCAGCTGAAGGTGGGCATGACCCGCGTTCAGGTGCGCTATCTCATGGGCACCCCCATGGTACCCTCAACGTTCGACAACGACCGCTGGGACTACCTGTACTACCTGCGGGTGGGCCGGGAAGGCCCCATCCAGCGCGAGATGACGATCTACTTCAAGGACGACAAAGTCGCGCGCATCGACAAGTACGGCCTGGACCCCAACATGCCCGAAAGCCCGAAGCAGCGTATCTCCGATCCGTTCCTTTAAGGCCGCCGCCGGACCTGCTGGCGGCGGCGCTCCCGCGGGTCGTTGAGCAGCGGCCGGCAGATTTCGACCCGGTCGCCGTCGCGCGGGATGTCGCCGCGCCGACAGGGCTCCCCGTAGATTCCCAGGCTCGCAGACTCCCAGGGGATTTCCATCTCTTTGCCCCCTCCCTCGCCTGCCGGTGCGGACCGGGCCGCGGCAGCCTCCAGCGCCTGGCGGACCGTGGCATCGTCCGGCAGATCGAGCTGCCACAGGCGCTGCAGGCCGGGCCTGGCAAACACCACGGTCACGCGCTTCACTGCCCCTCGCCCACCACTTTGGCACGGGTCACGAAGGCGTCCACCAGCTGGCCCGCCATGCCCTCGAACAGCGGCTCCATCACCATTGCTGCAATGCGGTTGGAGAAGGCAAACCGCAATGTGAAGTCCACCCGGCAGCCCAGGTTTTCCACCGGGGTCAGCAGCCATTCGCCCTGCAGGGTTTTGAAGGGCCCGCTCACCAGCTGCATCCGCACCCGCCGGTCGGCTTCCAGGGTGTTGCGGGTGGTGAAATGGGAATTCAGGGCCCCGCGGCGGATGCCGACCGAGGCCACGATCTCGTGCTCCGTCCGCGACTGCACTTTGGCGCTGGTGCACCAGGGGAGGAACAGCGGGTAGGCCTCGATGTCATTGATCAGCGCGTACATGCGGGCCGCCGGGTAGCCCACGAGCGCCGAGCGCTTAAGTTCCCTCATCGGTAGAATTGTGCCCGAAAATGAACAAGACCAAAGACAAACAGAAGGACGGCCAGCGGTTGATCGCCGAGAACCGCAAGGCTCGTTTCGAGTACTTCATCGAGGACCGCTACGAGGCCGGCATGGTGCTGCAGGGCTGGGAGGTCAAGTCCATGCGCGCCGGCAAGGCGCAACTGACCGAGTCGTACGCCTTCCTCAAGAACGGCGAGGCCTTCCTGTACGGAGCCCACGTCGCCCCCCTGCAGACGGTTTCCACGCACGTGGTCGCTGTCCCAACCCGCACCCGCAAACTGCTGCTGAACCGGGCGGAACTGCAGCACCTGATCGGAGCGGTCGAACGGGAAGGCTACACTCTCGTACCCCTGGAGCTGTACTGGAAGGACGGACGCGTGAAGCTGCGGATCGGCCTGGCCAAGGGCAAGAAGCAGCACGACAAGCGTGCAACCGAAAAGGACCGCGACTGGCAGCGCGACAAGGCACGCCTGCTGCGGCACTAGCCCCCGGCCAGGCGCTTACTTCTTCACGTAGGTGAGGTTCAGCGTGACCAGCTCGTCCTTCTTCTCCGCGCCCGCCGGCGGCATGGTGTTGTAGCGGATTTCATAGCCCGCCGTGAGCGCGAAGGACTTGCTCATGTTCACCTGCAGCCCCAGATCCTCCTTCACCAGGGTGTCCAGGTGGCCCGACTCGGCGTACAGGGTGTTGATGAGCTTGGTGGAGGCGTTGAACGTGTGCGTGTAGCCGATGGTCGTCGTGGCGACGGCCTGCGACTGAATCGGCAACCCGATGTGCCCGACGACATCGCCAACCGTATTGTCGATCAGGGTCACCGGCTTGCTGTGCGAATAACCGACGCCCAGCTGCACGTCCAGCATGTCCGCGGTGGTTTTGAGGACGGTGTAGCCGATGCCGGTGGACGCCGTGGCCTGGTACTCAAAGCCGTTGAACCGGTCGTCATCGCCGAGCAGCTGCCCGAATGCGAACAGATTCGACGTGAACTGGTAATTGCTCTGCCACATGCCATCGAAGCGCTCTGCGGTGGTCAGGCCGTTCTGCCTGCCGTACACGTACTGGAGGCTCAGCTCATGTTTCCAGTTATCGAACTCCTGGTTGATGACATCCAGCTTGAGGTTCGCCGTCTGGGTATCGGTGTTGCCTTTTGCAGACACATAGCCGGCCTGAGCATTGACCGTCCAGGGCGGCGGCGGCGGCGCGGGAACGTCATCGGCAACCACCAGGGCTGGCGCCAGAAGGCTGAAAATCAGCAAAAAGCCAGCAACATTGGAGCAAACGCCCGCCCGCTGCTTGAAGTCACCACTCATCGATACTCCCCAGTTCCGGTTGAAGCTGAAAATTGAATTGCAATTTAACCACACCCGATCGTGAGTCAGCGACCCCGCTGGAACTGCGGCCGGGATCCGGTTTTTGCGCTACAATGAAGCGGTCCGAAAAGGGGGCGACCGGTTTCGACGCGGGTTGCAAAACTTTCAGGGCGTACCGAGGTTGTATGAGCCCTCGTTAAACTCTTGTACAAACTTATAGTTGCCAACGACGACAACTTCGCTCTGGCCGCTTAATCCGGCCTAACCTCGCCACCATCGGTGCCTGTGCCTTTGATCGGCGGGGACGCGCTCACAGGATCGCGCCATACCGTGCTACGGGGTATGGCGTTAAGAGACACCGTCAGCTGGCTTAGCGTTTTCCCTGCTGCTCGGGTAGCGTGAGGCGAGAAAATAAAGAGACAGCTACGTACGTAGAACGGGAAGCGTAGTGCTTGCGGACGGGAGTTCGATTCTCCCCGCCTCCACCAATGAAGGTTCCCGGCAATCGGGCCGGGAACCTTCGCCTTCGGGCACAACCCCTTGTTCCGTCAACACTCCTTGGTTGATCCTTCAACGCAAGGGACTGGCATCCCGGCACATCCGCG
>DAIDKA010000039.1 GCA_027451085.1 Gammaproteobacteria bacterium | reverse complement strand
GGGACCAAGGCCTTATGTTCGGCTATGCCACCAACGAGACCGACGTGCTGATGCCGGCGGCCATCAATCTGTCCCACAAGCTGGTCAAGCGCCAGGCCGACGTGCGCAAGAAGGGCAGGCTCGGCTGGCTGCGCCCGGATGCCAAGAGCCAGGTCACCCTGCGCTACGAGAATGACAAGCCGGTGGGCATCGAAGCCGTGGTGCTGTCCACCCAGCACAGCGATGAGATCTCCACCAAGGCGCTGCGCGAGGCGGTGATGGAGGAGATCCTGCTGCCGGTGCTGCCGAAGAAGTGGCTGCACAAGGGCACGAAGTACCATATCAATCCGACCGGCCGTTTCGTGGTCGGCGGTCCGGTGGGCGACTGCGGCCTGACCGGCCGCAAGATCATCGTCGATACCTACGGCGGTTTCGCCCGCCATGGCGGCGGCGCTTTCTCGGGCAAGGACCCCTCCAAGGTGGACCGCTCGGCGGCTTATGCCGCGCGTTATGTCGCCAAGAACATCGTGGCAGCGGGTCTGGCAGACCGCTGCGAGGTGCAGGTGTCCTACGCCATCGGCGTGGCCGAGCCCACCTCGATCATGGTGGAGACCTTCGGCACCGGCAGGCTGCCGAACGAGAAGCTCACCCAGATCGTACGCAAGCACTTCGACCTCACCCCGTACGGCCTGCGTGAAATGCTGGACCTGGTGCGCCCGATCTACCAGAAGACCGCCGCCTACGGCCACTTCGGCCGTACGGAGAAGGAATTCACCTGGGAGCAGACGGACAAGGCCGCGGCCCTGGCCGGTGAACTGAAGGGCGGGTCCAAGGCGGCCTGATTTGAAGGCTTGGCCGCGCCGGTTCCGGCGCGGCGACGCCTGTCGCTGAGGAGCGCTGCGACGGTGGCGGGCCTTCGGGGGTCCGGCCGCTGCCAGGCTCAGCGACAGCGTATTCCCAAGGCCGCGGCACCGGTCGCGGACATTTACACGGCGCTCATATCCACCATAGCCAATGGAGTTATGACATGAACGCTACTCTCAAGCCCGCGGGTTTCACGGATTACAAGGTCGCCGACATGGCGCTTGCCGGCTGGGGCCGGCGCGAAATCGCCATCGCGGAGGTCGAAATGCCGGCCCTGATGGCCATCCGCAAGGAATATGCCGCCTCCCAGCCCCTGAAGGGCGCGCGCATCACCGGCTCGCTGCACATGACCATCCAGACGGCGGTGCTGATCGAGACCCTGAAGGCCCTTGGTGCCGACGTGCGCTGGGCCTCCTGCAACATCTTCTCCACCCAGGACCACGCCGCTGCCGCCATCGCCGCCACCGGTACGCCGGTGTTCGCCGTCAAGGGCGAGTCGCTGGAGGACTACTGGGACTACACCCATCGCATCTTCGAGTTCACCGACCAGGGCCCGAACATGATCCTGGATGACGGCGGCGATGCCACACTGCTGATGCATCTGGGCGTGAAGGCCGAGCAGGACCCCTCGGTCATCGCCAAGCCCACCAGCGAGGAGGAAACCTTCCTGTTTGCGGCCATCAGGAAGAAGCTTGGCACGAGCCCCGGCTGGTACTCGAAGGTCTCGAAGGAAATCCGTGGCGTGACCGAGGAGACCACCACCGGCGTGCATCGCCTGTACCAGATGCACAAGGAAGGCCGGCTGATGTTCCCCGGCATCAACGTCAATGACTCGGTCACCAAGAGCAAGTTCGACAACCTGTACGGCTGCCGCGAATCCCTGGTGGACGGCATCAAGCGTGCCACGGACGTGATGGTCGCCGGCAAGGTTGCCGTGGTGTGCGGTTACGGCGACGTCGGCAAGGGCTCGGCGCAGGCCCTGCGCGCGCTGTCGGCCCAGGTGTGGGTGACCGAGGTCGACCCGATCTGTGCCCTGCAGGCGGCGATGGAGGGTTACCGCGTGGTCACCATGGACTACGCGGCTGACAAGGCTGATATTTTCGTCACCTGCACCGGCAACTTCCATGTGATCACCGGCGCGCACATGAAGCGCATGAAGAACAATGCGATCGTGTGCAACATCGGCCATTTCGACAACGAGATCGATGTTGCCGCCCTGGAAAAGCTGAAGTGGGAGGAGATCAAGCCGCAGGTGGATCACGTGATCTTCCCGGACGGCAAGCGCATCATCCTGCTGGCCAAGGGGCGCCTGGTGAACCTGGGCTGCGCCACCGGCCACCCCTCGTACGTCATGAGTTCCTCGTTCGCCAACCAGACCATCGCCCAGATCGAGCTGTACACCCGGACTGCGAAATACCCGGTCGGCGTGTACACGCTGCCCAAGCACCTGGACGAGAAGGTGGCGCGCCTGCAGCTGACAACGCTGAATGCGCAGCTGACCGAGCTCACCGACGAGCAGGCCCGCTACATCGGCGTCAGCAAGGACGGCCCGTACAAGGCGGACCACTACCGGTACTAGCAAAAGCCGGCCTGCGGCCGCTTCTGCCGGCCTGCCCCGGTACTAATCGGTACCGGGGCAGGCCATAATCCCGGCAGGGTCGAATAAAGTCCCGGGGGTACCAATGAAAAAGAGCCTGCTCGGCATCGCTCTGGCGATTGTCGGTGCGTTTGCGCTGGGCGGCATCGCCTTGCACCGTGACGAACCCATCAACGCCCTGTGGCTGGTCGTGGCCGGGGTGTGCATCTGGACTCTGGGATACCGCTTCTATGCGGCCTGGATCTCCGCCACGGTGCTGTCTGCCGACGCCAGCCGGGCCACTGCGGCCGAACGGCTGAACAACGGCCGCGATTTCGTCCCCACCCACCGCTGGATTGTCTTCGGGCATCACTTCGCCGCCATCGCCGGGCCGGGCCCGCTGGTGGGGCCAACGCTCGCCGCCCAGTTCGGCTACCTGCCGGGAACATTGTGGATCCTGGTCGGCTCGGTCCTGGGTGGGTGCGTGCAGGACATGGTGATCCTGTTTCTGTCCATCCGGCGCAACGGCCGCAGCCTCGGTCAGATGGCGCGCGATGAACTCGGCCCCGTGGGGGGCCTCGCCACCCTGGTCGGCACGTTGATGATCGTCATCATCATCATCGCCGTCATGGGTCTGGTCGTGGTCAACGCCATGAAGCACAGTCCCTGGGCGACCTCCACCGTATTCGCCATCATTCCCGTTGCCATGCTGGTCGGGCTGTACCTGCGCGGCATCCGCCCGGGCCGGGTGCTGGAAGGTTCCCTGATCGGGTTTTCATTGCTGGCGCTGGCCGTGGCCGGCGGCGGCTGGGTGGACCACAGCAACGTCCTGCGGCCGTACTTTGACTTTGACGCCCCGCACCTCGCCGGGGTGCTCATCGGCTATGGCTGCATTGCCGCCATGCTGCCGGTGTGGCTGCTGCTGGCACCGCGCGACTACATGGCGACCTTCCTCAAGCTAGGCGTGGTGGTGGCGCTGGCGGTGGCAGTGGTGGTGACGCACCCAACGCTGCGCATGCCGGCCTTCACCCGCTTCATGGACGGCACCGGTCCGATCGTCTCCGGCAAGGTCTTTCCTTTCGTGTTCATCACCATCGCCTGCGGTGCGGTGTCGGGGTTCCACGCACTGGTGTCCAGCGGTACCACGCCCAAGCTCATCACCAACGAGGCCGACGCGCGACTGTGCGGCTACGGCAGCATGGCATTGGAGTCCCTGGTGGCCATCATGGCCATGATCGCCGCCACGCTGCTGGACCCGGGCGTGTACTTCGCCATCAACACCGGCGCCGGCATCGTCGGCGCCGCCCCCGACGTCGCCACCGCCACCATCACTGCCTGGGGTTTCCCGGTGACGGCAGAGCAGATGCATCTGCTGGCGCAGCGCATGGGTGAACATACGTTGTTCGCCCGCACCGGCGGCGCGCCCTCGCTGGCGGTGGGCATGGCGAGCATCTTCGGCAGCACCTTCGGTTCGGGCCTGCTGGCGGCGTGGTATCACTTCGCGCTGATGTTCGAGGCGATGTTCATCCTCACCACCATCGACGCCGGCACACGCGTGGGCCGGTTCATCGTCCAGGACTTCCTCGGGCGCGCCTGGGCGCCGCTGGGACGTACCTCCTGGTATCCGTCGGTGGTGTTCGCGAGTCTGCTGACCGTGGCGGCCTGGGGCTACTTCGTGTACGTGGGTACGATCGATCCCAATGGTGGCATCAACATACTGTGGGCGCTGTTCGGCATCTCCAACCAGATGCTCGCGGCCATCGCCTTGTGCGTGGCCACGGGCATCCTGGTGAAGATGGGCAGGCTTCGCCATGCGTGGGTGACGGCCGTCCCGCTGGCCTGGCTGGCGCTGGTGACCACCGTGGCCGCCTGGCAGAAGGTCGCCAGCGCTGATCCCAGGCTGGGCTTCTTTGCCGGCGCGAATGATCTTGCGGCCAGGCTCGCCGCGGGGACACTGCCGCCGGAGCGCGTGGCCAGCGCCTCGCAGCTCATTTTCAACCAGCGCCTGGACGGCTGGTTGTCGGTGTTCTTTGTCATCCTGGTGTGGGTGGTGATCCTCGACATGCTGCGCGTGGTGGTGCGGCATGTGCGCGGGCTGCCGGTGCCGGCCAGTTCAGAAGCAGCGTATGAGCGGCGCCTGGGCGGCGTGGTGGAGGGAGCTTGAACCCCGTGGCGCGGGCCCGCGGCTGGACCAGGCTGCTGTGGCGGGGCCTGCGCCAGGTGAGCGGTGATGACGCCTACGAGCGCTACCTGGAACATCTGCGCACGGCGCACCCGGACCGTCCGCCGCCCTCCCGGCGCGAGTTCTACCTCGATGAGCAGAAGCGCCGCTGGGGCGGCGTGAATCGCTGCTGCTGACTTAATACGGGCAGGTACGGCGCGCCCGTCGGCGGGGGGGCGTTTTGCGCCCACGGTCACAGTTGGCGGCCGGCATATTGAGCCGGACGTCTCGGTCTGCGTCAGGACGTCCGGGATACCTTTGCGGTCAAGAATCCCCCGTACCGTGCCTGCTCAAGGAGCCGTCCGTGACCGTCAAGATGAAAATGGCCTTGCTCGTGGTTGCCGCACTCGTCGGCATCGTGATCCTGACGGCGGTGGGCCGCCTGCAGATTGCCCGTGTGTATACCTCGGCCAGCTACGGCACCGACAACTCCGTGCCCTCCATCCTGGCCCTCGACGCCGCCCAGAACACCGTGTTCGATTCGACCATGGAGCTGAACATGCTGGCCACACAGGGGGCGGATGCAGACGTCGACGGCTCGCAGGGCCGTTTGGCCACCATGGCGGCCAGCGCGGAAAAGAGTTTCAAGACGTATGAGACCTTGTACATCGCCGACGCCCGGGACAAGCAGCTGCTGGCGGCGGATCGCGCGGGGGCCAAGGCCCTGAGCGCAAGTGTTGCCAAGTACCTGAACGCCGTGCGGGCCAAGCAGGCGATGCTGAAGGCGGCCAAGAAGGGCGCCAAGCCTGCCAAGGATCAGAAAGACACCACCAATGACGCCCTGATCGATGTGCTGGGTGATGCCGCCAACCTGAGCGAGGCGATCAAGGCACACCGCATCTACAACAGGACCCTGGCCGAGAACGCCGGCAAGGATGCTTTGACCACGCAGCACCGGGCCGAAATGCAGTCGCTGATCGTCGCCGGCGGCACCCTTGCGGTCCTGGTGGTGCTGGGTTTCTTGATCAGCAGCAACCTGATCAAGCAGCTGGGTGGCGAGCCGGATTATGCCGCGCAGGTGCTCCAGAGCATCTCGGAGGGCGATCTCACCGTGGACGTGAAGACCCGTGAGACGGATTCCACCAGCATGCTGTACGCGCTCAAGAGCATGGCCACCCGCCTGAAGCAGATCATCGGTGAGGTCAACACGGCCGCGGAGTCGCTGGCCGGTGCCGCCAGCGAGGTGAATTCCACCTCGCAGTCGATTTCCCAGTCTGCCAACCAGCAGGCCGCGAGCGTCGAGGAAACCAGCGCCTCGATGGAGCAGATGACGTCCTCGATCGCGCAGAACACCGAGAACGCCAAGGTGACCGACAACCTGGCATCCAAGCCGGCGCTGGAAGCCAACGCCGGCGGCGAGGCGGTGAAGCAGACGGTGGCTGCCATGAAGCAGATTGCCACCAAGATCGGCATCATCGACGACATAGCCTACCAGACCAACCTGCTGGCGCTGAACGCGGCCATCGAGGCCGCCCGTGCCGGCGATCACGGCAAGGGCTTCGCCGTTGTGGCCGCCGAGGTGCGCAAGCTGGCCGAGCGCAGCCAGGTGGCGGCGCAGGAGATCAGCACCGTGGCGAGCACCAGCGTGGAGGCGGCCGAGAAGGCCGGCCGGCTGCTGGACCAGATCGTCCCCAGCATCAAGAAGACCTCGGACCTGGTGCAGGAGATTTCGGCGGCCTCGCAGGAGCAGTCCACGGGCGTGGGCCAGATCAACGGCGCGGTGACGCAGCTGAGCCAGGCCACGCAGCAGAACGCGGCGGCTTCCGAAGAGCTGGCCGCCACGGCGGAGCAGATGAGCGATCACGCCAAGGCACTGCAGCTGACCATGAAATTCTTCCGCGTGGATGGCCACAAGGCCTCTGTGGAGCCGGCAGGCGGCAAGCCCGCCCAGCGACGCGAGCTGAAAGCCGCCTCCAGGCAGGACCTGGACGCGGCACAGGTCGATACCGTCCTGTCCGACGTTGCCTGAGCGGGGGGCCGGCACCATGGCTCAACCGGCCACACAGGGCACTGCTGCCCGGCAGGCGGCAGCCGCACAGCCTTCGCAGTACCTGACCTTCGTCCTGGGCCCGGAGCTGTTCGCACTCGATATCCTCGGAGTGCTGGAGATCATCGAATACGCGAAGATCACCACGGTGCCGATGATGCCGGACTACGTGCGCGGGGTGATCAACCTGCGGGGCGCCGTGGTGCCGGTGGTGGACCTGCAGGTGCGCTTCGGCAGGGCCCCGAGCGCGGTGGGCAAACGCACCTGCGTCATCATCATCGACGCACAGGTGGGCGA
>DAIDKA010000038.1 GCA_027451085.1 Gammaproteobacteria bacterium | reverse complement strand
AGCTTGTCGCGCGTTCTTATATTCGATGAAGTGCTGAGAGGTCAGGTCCGACAGCTTCCGGGCCGCTCCAGGCCACCGCATCCAGGCGTGGATGCGCCGGGTCTCCTGTTCTGCGCCCTTCTTTAAAGGCGTCTCTTCTTTTAGATAGCGCGCCAGGGACTCGGCGAGGGTGGGCTCGGCCTCAAGGTCAACGGCCTGATCGAAACCGCTGCGGAGGGTGGACTCTGTGAACCTCGCCCACTTTTCGGCCTCGGCCTTAGTTTTGAACGAGCGGGTCTTCAGGCCGAATCCGGGGATGCGGACGCGGGCCCGCCAGCCGGATTTGCTGCGCTTGTCGATCGTGGCCATTTCGGTCTCCAAGAAGGTTGGAGACCCGTATAGCGATGACTCTCGAAAGGTCCGCGGTGCTCGATTTACTGGTCCAAAAACTGGTCCAGCCAGGGCCAAAATGACACCTGTTAGTCCGCACAGCTTAATTTTAGCTCTTTAGAATCAAGAGCTTAGTGGTGGCCGGGGACGGAATCGAACCATCGACACGCGGATTTTCAATCCGCTGCTCTACCAACTGAGCTACCCGGCCGCCGTTGGAGGGGCGGCTATTAAACCGGCCCCCGGGTGGGGCGTCAAGCCAAACCCGGCCAGGCCCTCCCGCAGTTCCTGCGGGACATCAGAAAGCCGGGGATCGCCGGTTAAAGGGCAATCCCCCGGCTCACCCCTTACTTCGGTATTTCCTTGGCCGCGTCCTTGGCCACCGCGGCGTGATGGTGCGCCTTGGCGTGATGGACTGCGGCCTTGGCCCGGGTCACCGAGGCTTTGGGCTCCGATTGAGTGGCAGCCTTCACGTCATCCCCGAGCTCCTCGGCCTTCTCTGCCGTGGCCTTGGCGCCTTCCTTGATGGTAGTGCCGACCTGGGCCATCGCCAGGGGGGACAGGGTCATTACCGCCAGTGCAACCAGAAGTTTTCTGTTCATCGTGGTTCTCCTTGGAAATCCCTGCCCTCAGGCAGGGGGTTTGAATTCTTTGGGCTTGTCCGAGCCACCGCCGAAGCAGAACTTTTCCATCTCCGCTTCCAGGAACTTGCGCGCCTTGGGGTCCACGGGGGTGAGCCGGTACTCGTTCATCAGCATGGTCTGGTGGGACAGCCACCTGGCCCACCCTTCCTTGGATACGCTCTCCCAGATGCGCTTGCCCAGCTCGCCGGGATAGGTGGGGCGGTCGAGACCGGGGGCCTCGCGCTTCAGGATGACGCACTGGACCGTTCTGGACATCTAAGAGTTCTCCAGCTGTTCGAGCAATACTTTCACCGGCTGCGGCAGACCCACGCTCGCCGGCTGGCGCGCGTTATACCAAAGCCCGTCCGCACCATCCATGACGCCGAGACTGCCCTGGCAGCGCACCAGCAGCGGGGTGATGCTGAGATCGAAATGAGTGAAGGCGTGTTCGACGCGGGGCAGCTGCTCGGCCTCGGCGCTCGCGCCCTGCAGATGCCAGAAGGTGAAGTGCTGCACCTCCTCCCGGGTCTCGAACTGCGGTGCGCTCCACAACCCGCCCCAGATGCCGGTGACCGGCCGCTGGCGCAGCAGCACGCTGCCATCCTCGCGCATGGCCAGCACCATGAAGGCATGTCGCGCGCGCCGTTCGGCCCGCTTGCGGGGGCTGGGCAGCTCATTCTGCCGGCCCTGGATGCGGGCCACACAGTCGTCGGTGATCGGACAGAACGCGCACAGGGGCTTGCTGCGGGTACAGACCGTTGCTCCCAGGTCCATCATGGCCTGGTTGTAGGTGTCGGCTTGCTGCTCTGGCGTGCACACGGTCGCGCGCTGCCACAGCAGGTCGGCGATGTCTTTGCGGGCCGGATCGCCCTCGATGCCGAAGTACCGCGACAGCACCCGGCGCACATTGCCGTCCAGGATGGCGTGCCGCTGCCCCAGGCTCAGCGACAGGATGGCGCCCGCGGTGGAGCGGCCGATGCCGGGCAGGCCGGCCACAGCCTCGAACGCGGTCGGGAACTCGCCGCCGAACTCATCGCGCACCCGCACAGCGGCGCGATGCAGGTTGCGTGCACGGGCGTAGTAGCCCAGGCCTGTCCACAGGTGCAGCACCTCATCGATGGCCGCATTGGCCAGCGCCACTACGCTCGGGAATCGCTCCATGAAGCGCTGGTAGTACGGGATGACGGTCCCGACCTGGGTCTGCTGCAGCATGATCTCGGACACCCATACCCGGTACGCAGTGCGGTCCTGTTGCCAGGGCAGGTCATGGCGGCCATGCTTCGCATGCCAGGCTAGCAAGCGGGGGGCGATGCGGCATGCCGGAAATTCATCTCTCATGGCGCAATGATGCGCTAAATTCGGGACATGGCCTACACGCTCTACATCGCCAACAAGAACCACTCCTCCTGGTCGCTGCGCCCCTGGGTGCTGATGCGCGAACTCGACATCGGGTTCAGCGAGCATCTGGTGCGCTTCGGAGACGAAGCCGGATGGCGTGAATACCGCCGGATCTCCCCTGCCGGCAAGGTCCCGTGCCTGATCGACGGTCCGGTGCGCGTGTGGGATACATTGGCCATCACTGAATACCTGCACGAACGGCATCCCGGGGTCTGGCCGGCCGTTCCCGTGGCCCGCGCCTGGGCACGCAGCGCCGCGGCCGAGATGCACTCGGGCTTCCAGGAGCTGCGCAGCCAGTGCTCCATGTCCTGCGGCATACGCGTGCGGCTGCATCAGTCCACCCCCGGACTGTCGTCGGACATCGCGCGACTGTCCACCCTGTGGAGCGAGGGTCTGCAGGCCTTCGACGGCCCTTTCCTGGCCGGCAGCACCTTCACGGCCGTGGATGCGTTCTTTGCGCCCGTCGCCTTCCGCGTCCAGACCTATGGACTGGCGTTGCCGGCCGACGCGCAGGCCTACGTGGAGCGACTGCTGCAGCTGCCGTCGATGCGGCAGTGGTATGCCGCAGCGCTCGCGGAAACATTCCGTGATGCGGAACACGACAGCTGGCCAGCCCAGTTTGGCGTCGTAACGCAGGACTTGCGGGCCAGCCCGGGAGCGTAGACAGCACTCAACCTGCGGTCGTGGTGCCGGCGGCCCACTTGACCGAATACTGCAGCAGCTGCGCGTTGGTGGCGAGCTTCAGTTTGCGTTTCAGGCCCTGGCGGTGCGACTCGATGGTCTTGACACTGACATGCAAGGATTCGGCCGCCTCGCGCGAGGAAAAGCCGCGTCCCAGCAGACTCAGCACCTGCAGCTCGCGGTTGCTCAGACGGCCCATCGGATCAACCGGGGCAACAGCCTGGGATCCCGTCTGCTCCCGCGCGACGCCCTGCGCACGCTCCATGGCCGCGGAAAGATAGACCCTGCCCTCCAGGACGCAGCGCAGCGCAGTCAGCAGCTGCTCGGCGTCGGCCTGCTTCATCAGGTAACCGCTGGCGCCGGCCGCGAGCAGACGCCCGGCGTAGATGACCTCATCGTGCATCGACAGCACGAGCAGAGGCAGCTCGGGGCGTTGCGCGCGGACCTCGCGCACCAGGTCGATGCCGTCGCCCTGCTCCAGGCTGACATCCACCACGACGACATCGGGGTCGAGTTCACGGATGGCCTGCCAGCCCTCGCCCTGGCCCCGCGCCTCACCGCAGACCTCGAGGTCCGCCTGTGAATCGATCACGTGGCGCAGGCCCTCCCGAACGATGGGGTGGTCGTCGACGATGAGAACTCTTGCCTGGGCCCCTCTGGTGCGGCGGCCAATCCGGGCCGGGGCGTTCGGATCTTCCATTAAATGGTCAACCAGTCGCTGTCTCGTACAGCGTCACCATTTTACGATGGGTGGCATGCTCATGAGGTAGGCCTCTGGATCAGCTTCCGTCTGGAAGCCAAACTTCGTACCCCGATCATAGACCAGGTTGAACTCCACGTACCGTCCTCGCTTCACCAGCAACCGCTCGCGGTCAGCTTCCGTGAAGGGGGTGCGCAGGCGACGTTCCACCAGCCGGGGATAGACGCCAAGGAAGGCCTCGCCAACGGCCCGCACGAAGGCGAAGTCCGCGGCGGCATCCCCGCTACGCAGGTCATCGAAAAAGATGCCACCCACGCCGCGCGGTTCCTTGCGATGGGGCAGGTAGAAGTAGCGGTCGCACCACTCCTTGTATTCCTTGTAGGCGCCGGGCCGGTAGCCGTCGCAGGCCTGTTCCAGCGCGGCATGGAAATCGGCCGTGTCCTGGTCGAAGGGGAAGGTCGGGGTGAGGTCAGAACCACCGCCAAACCAGGCCTCGGTGGTGGCCAGGCGGCGCACGTTCATGTGCACTGCCGGCACGAACGGATTGGCCATGTGCGCCACCAGCGAAATGCCGGTGGCGATGAAGCGCCCGTCAGACTGCTCAGCGCCCTGGACGCTGGCGCGGTGCCGGGGCTCGAACGTGCCGCATACGTTGCTGAAATTGACGCCGACCTTCTCGAACACCGCGCCACGCATCAGGCAGGTGATGCCGCTGCCTTGCAGGCGTTCGCCCGGCTGTCGGGTCCACGCCCGGCGCTCGAAGCGCGCCTCAGGCTCGAACGACTCGAACGCCGCGCAGATGCGTGACTGCAGGTCCTGGAAGTACCGGGCGGCTTCCTCGCCCCGGGGGTCGGCCGCAGGGGCCTGTTTCGCGTTCATCCCGTGCTCCTTGCACGCGCTGAAGCCTCGTGCACATGATCGATCATGCGGGCGACGGCATCAGGATCGGCGTCCGGCCAGATGCCATGGCCCAGGTTGAAAATATGGCCGGGCCCGGTGCCCGCCTCGCGCAGCACTGCCTCCACCTGGCGTTTGAGTTCATCGGGCGGTGCATACAGCGCGGCCGGGTCGAGGTTGCCCTGCACGGCCTTGTCCGGCCCCAGTGCCCGCCGCGCCACGGACAGCGGCGAACGCCAGTCCACGCCCACCACGTCCACGTCGAGGGCGCGGATTTCATCCATCAGCGCGGACCCCTGGTGCGCATAGTAGATAAGCGGCACACCCGTGGCCTTGAGCGCCGCGAAGGTGCGTTTCGCGCCGCGCAGCGCGAACTGCCGGAACTGCGGCGGCGCCAGCAGGCCTGCCCAGGACTCGAACAGCATCAGCGCCTGTGCACCGGCCGCAGCCTGGGCGGCGAGATACGCAGCCATGGCGTCGGCCAGGTGATCGATCAGCTGCTCCGCCGCCGCGGTCTGCTGGTACAGGAAGCTGCGTGCAGTGCCGAACTCCTTGGATGGCCTGCCGCTGACCAGGTAGCACAACAGGGTGAACGGCGCGCCGGCAAAGCCGATCAGGGGCACGTTGCGCGGCGCATTGGCGCGGATCAGCTTCACCGCTTCCAGCACCTGGGGCACATCACGCGCCGGCTGCAGCAGCGGCAGGGCTTGGACCTGCTCCCGGGTGCGGATCGGCGTGGCCACGACGGGACCGGGTTCGAAGGTCAGGCTGATGCCCATGCCCTGCAGCGGCGTCATGATGTCGCTGAACAGGATGGCGGCATCCAGGTCGAAGCGGCGCAGCGGCTGCAGGGTGACTTCAGCCGCAAGCTCCGCACTGCGAGTCATGGTGACGAAATCGTGCTGCGCGCGCAGTGCGCGGTACTCAGGCAGGTAGCGGCCGGCCTGGCGCATCACCCACACCGGCGTATACGGCACGGCCTGCCTGCGGCAGGCACGGAGGAACACGGGCGTCTCGTTTGTCATCAGCGCAACCATTCGCGCAGCTGTGGCGCGAAATAGGAAAGAATGAGATCAGCGCCGGCGCGCTTGATGCCGATCAGGGTTTCCAGCGCCGCGGCGCGTTCGTCGATCCAGCCGCGCTCGGCGGCGGCCTTGATCAGACTGAATTCGCCGGAGACCTGGTAGGCCACCACCGGGACATTCACGGCCTTGCGCACGCTGCGAATCACATCGAGATACGGCCCCGCAGGTTTGACCATCACCATATCAGCGCCTTCCTCCACGTCCATAAGCACTTCCCGCAGGGCCTCGCGGCCGTTGGCCGGATCCATCTGGTAGGAGCGCCGGTCGCCGAAGGCCGGCGCGGAGTCCGCCGCTTCGCGGAACGGGCCGTAGAACGCCGAAGCGTACTTGGCGGCATAGGAGACCACGGGGGTGTTGCTGAAGCCATTGGCATCCAGCAGCGCGCGGATGGCGCCCACGCGGCCGTCCATCATGTCGCTCGGCGCCACGGCATCGGCGCCGGCGCGCGCATGCGTCAGTGCCACCTTGGCCAGGGTAGCAACCGAGGAGTCGTTGTCGATCACGCCGGCGGGCGTGACATGGCCGCAGTGGCCATGATCGGTGGCGCTGCACAGGCACACGTCCGTCCATACCAGCAGCTCAGGCACGGCCTGTTTGATGCCCCGCACGGCCCGCGGCACCAGTCCGTGCGGATCGAGGAAGGCCGAGGCATCAGGGTCCTTGTGATCCGGCGCGCTGAACAGGATGATCGCGCGCACGCCGGCATCCGCGACCTTGCGCGCCTCGCCGACGATCTCATCCACGGAGAACTGCGACACACCCGGCATGCTGGACACCGGATGCCGCAGCTTCGCGCCCGGCACGATGAACATCGGGTAGACGAAATCGGCGAGCGTCAGCTGGGTCTCGCGCACCAGTGCGCGCCAGGTGTCGGACTGCCGCAGGCGGCGGGGACGTTGCGTGGGGAATGCCATGGTTCTGAAGACCTTGAAGTTCAAGCTCGAAGCTGTATGAGTTTTGCAGTGGTGCTCGCCAGGCCCCGCAGCGTCGCGGGCGCGGCGAGCGCGCAAGGAAAGCCGCGCGCAGCCAGCGCCCGCCCGGTAGTCGACCCCAGCGTCACCGCGGGACTGCCGGACAGCAGCTGCTCAAAGCAGTCCGCCCCAAGCAGCCGGTCGAGTTCATGCACCGCCGAAGGACTGGTGAAGGTCACGGCGCCGATGGCTGCGCGCGCCACCAGTGCGCGGCAGGCCGGCAGATCGAGATCGGCGGCAACGGTGCGGTAAGCCTCGAGGCGCGTCACGATGCAGCCCAGGGTCGTGAGCCCTTCGATCAACGTAGGCAGGGAACGGGAGCCGGCGGGATACAGCACGCGGCTGCCAGGTGACAGGCAGGGCTCCAGCGCCGCGACCAGGCCCGCGGCACTGTGCTGCTCGGGCACCAGGCTCACGGGCCAGCCGGCATCCCGCAATGCCTGCGCCGTGCTTTCACCCACCGCCGCCACGCGCACGCCCTCAGCCGGCGCTGCCAGCCGTGTCACGACCGCGTCCACCCCATGGCGGCTGGTGAACACGATCCAGTGAAATTCATGCACGCGGCGCAGCACGGCCGCCAACGCGGCAGGGTCCGCCAGCGGCAGCACCTGCACCACCGGCCACGACAGCACCGTGAGCCCCAGGTCGCGCAGCGCGCGCGCCAGCGGCCCGTCAGCCGGCTCGTCGCGGGTGACCACGACCGGCCAGCGCGCCGCCGCGCCTGGCGCGTCCGGCACTGTATGCGGTGACGCACTCACTGCTGCGCCTGCTCCTGCAACAGCCGGGCCGAAAGCTCGCGCTGGTGCGAGATGATGTCACCGGCGCCACGATCCAGCAGCCGCGCGGCCTGCCGCTCACCCAACCCCGCCGCCTGCGCCAGCTGCGCCGTCAGGTCGCCGGTCAGCCTGATCCGGTCCGCTTCGTCGAGGACGGTACGGCCGTCCGGCGAACATACCTTGCTCGTCAGATGAAACTCACCGTCGTCCAGGCGTGCGAGCGCGCCCAATGGCGCCTGGCAGCCACCTTCGATCCGGCGCAGCAGCGCGCGTTCTGCGGTCACAGCCAGTCGCGTGGCCTGGTGGTCCAGCGGCCGCAGCCAGCGCGCCGTGGCCTCATCATCCGCACGCGCGCAGACACCAATGGCGCCCTGTGACACGGCGGGTGGAAAGCTCTCCACGCCCAGGTGTTCAGCAATATGCTGCTGCAGTCCCAGGCGCTTGAGGCCGGCGGTGGCCAGCACGATGGCGTCGTAACGGCCTTCCAGCAGGCGCTCGACGCGGGTGGGCACATTGCCCCGCAGTTCCAGCAGCTGCAGCTCCGGACGCAGGCGGTTGAGGAAGGCGCGGCGGCGCAGGCTGCTGGTGCCGACGCGTGCGCCGGCGGGCAGCGATGCCAGGCTGCCCGGTCCAGGCAGCAGCAATGCGTCGCGCGGGTCCTCGCGTTCCAGCACGGCGGTCAGCGCGAGACCGTCCACCAACACCGTGGACAAATCTTTCAAGGAGTGCACGGCGATATCAACCTCGCCGGCAAGCTGTGCGCGATCGATCTCCTTGGTGAAGAACGCGCGGCCACCGGCCTGCCACAGCGGGATGTCCGTGCGCAGATCACCCTCGGTGCGGATATGCACCAGTTCCACCGCCGGCGCGCCGGGCTGGGCGCGGACCAGATCCGC
>DAIDKA010000037.1 GCA_027451085.1 Gammaproteobacteria bacterium | reverse complement strand
CCCCGCATAAGCGGGGTCTCAAGATTGCGCGGAATTGGGGGGTCTTGTTCCGCGACTTTCAGGATGGGTTGAGGTTTGCACCGCAACCCGTCCATTCACTGAATCTACGCTGGCTATGTTACGGCCGATGCGGATCCGGTTTAATTAAGCTTGCTACATGAATTTTTCTACATGTCCATGCCCATGCCACCGCCCGGCGGGCCGGCGTGTGCATGGTCATCGTCCTTCGGGGCTTCCGCAATCACGACTTCGGTGGTCAGGAACAGGCCCGAGACCGAAGCCGAGTTCTGCAGTGCCAGACGCGTGACCTTGGTCGGGTCCAGGATGCCGGCTTCCAGCATGTCGCCGAACTCGCCGGTGCCGGCGTTGTAGCCGAACGCACCCTTGCCTTCCTTCACGCGGTTCAGGACCACTGCGGCATCCTCGCCGGCGTTCTCGACGATCTGGCGCAGCGGCTCCTCGATGGAACGGGCCAGCAGGCGGATGCCCACGGTCTGGTCCTCGTTGGCGCCCTCCAGGTTGAGCAGCGCCTTCTGCGCGCGCACCAGGGCGACACCGCCGCCGGGCACCACGCCTTCCTCGACGGCCGCACGGGTGGCGTGCAGAGCATCTTCCACACGGGCCTTCTTCTCCTTCATCTCGACCTCGGTCGCAGCGCCGACCTTGATCACGGCCACGCCGCCGGAGAGCTTGGCAACGCGCTCCTGCAGCTTCTCCTTGTCGTAGTCGGAGGTGGCTTCCTCGATCTGCTGACGGATCGACTCCACGCGGGCCTTGATGTCGGACGCCTTGCCGGCGCCGTCGATGATGGTGGTGTTTTCCTTCTCCACCACCAGGCGCTTGGCCTCGCCCAGGTCGTTCAGCGTCGCCTTCTCCAGCGACAGACCGACTTCCTCGGAGATCACCGTGCCGACCGTGAGGGTGGCGATGTCCTGCAGCATGGCCTTGCGACGGTCGCCGAAGCCCGGCGCCTTCACGGCGGCAACCTTCAGGATGCCGCGGATGTTGTTCACCACCAGGGTCGCCAGGGCTTCGCCCTCGACGTCCTCGGCGATCACGAGGAGCGGACGGCCGGCCTTGGCGACGCCTTCCAGCAGCGGCAGCATCTCGCGGATGTTCGAGATCTTCTTGTCGGCCAGCAGGATGTAGGGCTTGTCCAGCTCTGCGGTCTGGTTGGCCTGGGTGTTGATGAAGTACGGCGACAGGTAGCCGCGATCGAACTGCATGCCTTCCACGACATCCAGCTCATTGTCGAGGCCCGAGCCTTCCTCGACGGTGATGACGCCTTCCTTGCCCACCTTCTCCATGGCGTCGGCAATGGTCTTGCCGATCGACTCATCGGAGTTGGCGGAGATGGTGCCCACCTGCGCGATGTTCTTGGAGTCCTTGCAGGGCTTGGAAAGCTTCTTGAGCTCTTCGGTCACCACAATGACGCCCTTGTCGATGCCGCGCTTGATGTCCATCGGGTTGCGGCCCGAGGAGACGGCCTTCAGGCCCTCGCGGATGATGGCCTGCGCCAGCACGGTGGCGGTGGTGGTGCCGTCGCCAGCCTCGTCAGAGGTATTGGAGGCGACTTCCTTCACCAGCTGCGCGCCGATGTTCTCGAACTTGTCCTTCAGCTCGATTTCCTTCGCAACCGACACACCGTCCTTGGTCACGGTGGGGGCGCCGAAGGACTTCTCGAGCACCGCATTGCGGCCCTTGGGGCCCAGGGTGGCCTTGACGGCGTTGGCCAGGATGTTGACGCCTTTGAAAATGCGCGAACGGGCGTCGTCGCTGAAACGGACTTCTTTAGCTGCCATGATCAGTATTCCTTGAGATTTAGCTCGACGCGAGCCTTACTTGGCTTCGAGGACGGCAACAAGATCGTCCTCGCGCATCACGGAGAATTCTTCTCCATCGATCTTGATTTCCTGGCCGCTGTACTTGCCGAACAGGACCTTGTCGCCGACCTTGACGTCGAGCGGACGGACGGTGCCGTCTTCCAGGATCTTGCCCTTGCCGACGGCAACGACCTTGCCCTGCACGGGCTTTTCTGCGGCGGAATCAGGGATCACGATGCCGCCCGGGGAGGTACGCTCCTCCTCGAGACGTTTAACGACAACGCGGTCATGAAGAGGACGGATCTTCATGGATAGAGCTCCTTGGGAAGCTGGATTGATGAAATCTGGGGTTCGCTACGGGAGAGTGCGTTAGCACTCTACCTCGATGGCTGCTAATAATAGGTCCGGAACCTGGAATTTCAAGTCCGACTCTTAGGCAACGACCACTCGGCGGTGGATGCTGCGCCGCAGCATGACTCGTGCCGCGACAGGGCCAAGCTCATGCCAGCCCGGCAGTACCCCGCAATAGCGGGGAAAGCTATGCTTGGTACTTGGAATCCTCGACTTGGACCTGCCCTGCCCTGGTGGTGCTGTGCACCTGCCCCGATGCTGCTGTGGCGGATGAAATCGCCCACCAAGTGGTCACTCGCCGACTGGCTGCCTGCGTGAACCGGCTACCGGGCGTCCGGTCCACCTATTATTGGAATGACAAGTTACAGCAGGACTACGAAGTCCTGTTGCTGATCAAGACCACGCCGGATCGCTACGAGGCGTTGGAAGCCTGCCTCAAGAGTTTGCACCCTTATGAAAACCCAGAAGTTATTTGTACACCCGTTATTGCAGGGTCAGAGGCCTACCTCCAATGGCTGGCGGCAGCCTGCAGGCATGATGCCTGAGGTTGCCGCAACGGTTCGGGGTGCAGCGCTGGCCTGGGTGATGGCGCTGTGCATCGCCCTGCTGGCCTGCCAGGCCGGTTTCGCGGCACCACCAGCCGGTGCGCAGCCCGAAAGCTCGACCCCGGGCCTGAACAAACTGCTTGATGGCGCCAGCAGTCAGGCCGGCCAGAACACCTTCCTGAGTCCTGATGCCGCCTTCCAGGTGCGTGCCGTCGCCGACGGCGGCAACCGGGTGCGCATCGACTGGACCATTGCCGACGGCTACTACCTCTATCGCGCCCGCATCAAGGTCAAGACCGCGGCATCGGCCACCCTCGGAGCGCTGCAGCTGCCCGAAGGTGAAATCCACAAAGACGAGTACTTCGGCGCGCAGCAGATCTACCACCACGCGCTCACCGCCCATGTGGACGTCACACGCCCCGGACAGGCGGCATTCGAACTGCCCCTGGCGGTCACCTACCAGGGCTGCGCGCACGCCGGGCTGTGCTACCCCCCCATCACCAAGACCCTGGACGTCAGCCTTCCGGCCGGACAGGCCGGCACCACGCCGCCAGCCGCCACTGCGACGCCGGCCGCAACGGCGGCGGCTTCCACTGGCACCACGGCGGCGGCCACCAGCACCGCCTCGGGTTCCACCTTCGTATCCCAGCAGGACCGGCTGGCCGGACTGATCCGCAGCGGCAACCTGTTGCTCGTGCTGGGCACCTTCTTCGGGCTGGGACTGCTGCTGGCCTTCACGCCCTGCGTGCTGCCCATGGTTCCCATCCTCTCCGGCATCATCGCCGGCCACGGTGCCAACATCACCACGCGCAAGGCTTTTGCGCTGTCGCTGACCTATGTGCTGGGCATGGCGTTCACCTACACCCTGGCCGGAGTGGCGGTCGCTGCGGCGGGCAGCCATATCCAGGCCCTGTTCCAGCAGACCTGGATCCTCGTGCTGTTCGCACTATTGTTCGTCGTGCTGGCGCTGTCCATGCTTGGCGCGTTCACCCTGCAGATGCCGAGCGCCATCCAGACCGCGCTGAGCGGTGTCAGCGGGCGCCAGACTGCCGGCAGCTTCACCGGCGTAGCCGTCATGGGGGCGCTGTCCGCACTGATCGTCACCACCTGCGTGGCGCCGCCATTGGTGGCGACATTGGCCGTGATCGGTCAGAGCGGCAACATCGCGCGCGGCGCCGCCGCCCTGTTCAGCATGAGCTTGGGCATGGGCGCCCCGCTGCTGGTGGTGGGTGCCTCGGCCGGTTCGCTGCTGCCCCGCGCCGGCGCCTGGATGGACACGGTCAAGAAACTGTTCGGCGTGCTGATGCTGGCTGTCGCCGCCTGGATGCTGGCGCGCGTATCTGCGCCCTGGCTGATTGCCCTGTTATGGCTTGCACCTGCCGTCGCCCTGACCTGGGTGTTGTGGACCGCGCTGCTGCCGCGCCGGGCGCCGCTGCTGGGCCGGGCCATGGCCGCATTCGCCGGCGTGGCGCTGGCGCTCGTCGGCAGTACGCAATCCGGTGGCCCGGATGTCTCGCGGCTGCTCCACGGCCAGCGGCAGGAGTTGAGCTTCCAGACCATCAAGTCCGTCACCGACCTGGACCGCGCGGTGGCCCGGGCCCAGACACAAGGTCGTGGCGTGATGCTCGATTTCTATGCCGACTGGTGCGTCTCGTGCACGGAAATGGAAAAATTCACCTTCAGCGACACGGTGGTGCGCGAAAAACTCGCCGGATTCACCCTGCT
>DAIDKA010000036.1 GCA_027451085.1 Gammaproteobacteria bacterium | reverse complement strand
CGGAAGGACACGTCCTGCAGCCCCATGACGCCCAGTCCCACCGGGCGCCAGCGCATGTTGGAAGCGCGCGCCGTGCTGATGGGGTAGTAGTTCATGTCGATGACGCGGTCGAGCTGCCGCACGGCCACGTCCACCGTGTGCGCCAGCTTGTCGAAGTCAAGGCCCTCGGGCCCGACGTGGCGCGCGAGGTTGATGGACCCCAGGTTGCACACCGCGGTCTCGCCGGTGCTGGTGACCTCGAGGATCTCCGTGCACAGGTTCGACAAGTGCACGGTGTTGCCGTTCTTGCCGGTCTGGTTGCAGGCGCGGTTGGACTTGTCCTTGAAGGTCATCCAGCCGTTACCGGTCTGCGCCAGCACGCGCATCATGCGGGCGTACAGGTCGCGGGCCTTCAAGGTCTTGCGGGCGAGGCCACGCGCCTCGGCCTGCACGTACGCCTCTTCGAAGGCGGCGCCGAACAGGTCGGGCAGCTGCGGCACCTCGTGCGGATCGAACAGCGACCACGGCCCATCGGCTTCCACCCGCTTCATGAACAGGTCCGGAATCCAGTTGGCGAGGTTGATATGGTGCGTGCGCCGGCTTTCATCGCCGGTGTTGTCGCGCAGTTCCAGGAAGGACTCGACGTCCGCGTGCCAGGGCTCCAGGTACACGCAGGCCGCGCCCTTGCGCTTGCCGCCCTGGTTCACCGCGGCCACTGACGAATCCAGTGTCTTGAGCCACGGTACGATGCCGTTGGAGAGGCCGTTGGTGGAGCGGATCAGGGTGCCTTCCGAGCGCACGCGGTGCCAGGCCACACCGATGCCACCGGAGAACTTCGACAGCTGCGCTATGTCCTTGTACTTGTCGTAGATCGCCTCCAGGGAGTCCTCGGGCGAGTCGAGCAGGAAGCAGCTGGAGAGCTGCTCATGCCGGGTGCCGGCGTTGAACAGCGTGGGGGAGCTTGCGATGTAGTCGAGGTTCGAGAACAGCTGGTACAGGTCGAGCGCCTCGGTCACCGAGGGGCTCAGTGCCACCGCAATACGCATCCAGAAGTACTGCGGTGTCTCCACCACCAGGCGCCGGGTCGGGTGTTTCAGCAGGTAGCGGTCGTACAGGGTGCGCTGACCGAAGTACTCGATCTGGTACGTGCGCTCCGGAACGATGGCGGCGTTCAGCTTGCGCGCGTGCGCCTCGACGAACTCGAGCACGCGCTCGTTGATCAGGCCGACGTCAAACCCCAGGCGGATGGACTGCGAGAAGGAGTGCACGCCCTGGCCCTGCACTTCCTTGTCGATGAAGTTCGACAGCAGCCGGCCGGCCAGGCGGGAATAGCCCGGCTCCTCGAACATGAACGAGGCGGCGGTGCGGATCGACAGCTCGTCCAGCTCCCGGGTGGTGGCCCCGTCGTACAGCCCGGCGATGGTCTTGAGCGCCACGCGCATGGCGTCGACATCGGCCAGGCCGTCGCTGCAGCGGGTGACCGCGCGGACGATCTTGTTGACGTCGATGGGCTCGCGCTCACCGCTGCGCTTGGTGACCGTCATCTGCGTGCGCGCGGTCGGCGGCGGTGTCAGCTGGAAGGTGCTCTGACCCGGCGCCTGCGCGGGCGCGGCGCCACGGGTGGACGGGACGGAATCCTGTGCAAGTTGCAGTGACATTTTATGAGTTCCCCCCTGCAAGAGACTCGCGGAAGCAATGCACCGCGCCGCTGACGCGATGGCCGCGGCGGGTGTTTCCCCGTTGTACCTACCCCTTGGGGCAAGAGCCGCTGACCACCACAAGATATTGGGGTCATCGACCCCTGTCAACGCCGCGCACGAGAGAAATTTTCTTGCCTCCAGCACGTCTCGTGGGCTACGAAACACGCGGTTTCCGAAGGCAACGACGTCGCCCGATCCTGCCACAGTCAAAGGGGTGCTTTCTGACATATTCACCCCTCGTCCGGGACGTGGCCAACGCCGCTCCTGCGGCCGCGGTAAATGCATGTCAAGCGTCGCCTGAACGGCGGCTGCAGCCCTGCCTATTACACGTCCGATGTCAAGGACAGCTCAGCAACGCCCGGGTTGGAGCTCGTTTCAGTCACGCTCCAGCGTGATGAAACTCATGGCCTGCGCATGGCGCTCATCGGCCGGATGTTCCAGGCGCGCCACCTCGCGCCACTGCGGCCCCAGGTCAGGAAACCGTGTGTCGCCATCGATCACGGCGTGGATGCGGGTGAGGTGGATGCGCTGCACGAAGGGCAGCGCCAGCCGGTAGACCTGGCCACCACCGCCGATCACCAGCTCCGCCCCGGCCGCAGCGGCCACTCCCAGCGCCGCTTCGACCGAGCGCACCACGATCACCCCGGCGGGCGCGAAGTCCGGATCGCGGGTCAGCAGCAGCGTGGTGCGCCCCGGCAGCGGCCGGCCAATGGACTCAAAGGTCCTGCGCCCCATCAGCAGGTGCCGGCCGAGGGTGAGCGCCTTGAAGTGCTTGAGATCGCCCGGCAGGTGCCAGGGCATGCCGTTGTCCCGGCCGATGACGCCGTTTTCGGCGGCGGCCACCACCAGTGACACCATGGGCGCAGCGCCGCTTGCAGGCCGCGGCGCCTGCATCATCAGATCTCGACCGAGGTATTGAGGATGATCGTGTCACGCACCGGCATGCGGAAGAAGTCCGCCGCCTGGCTGCTGCGGCGCTGCAGGCGCGCGAACAGCTTGCGCTTCAGACCCTGCCAGCCCGGCCGCGGCCGCGCCACCACCACGTGCTGGCCGATGAAGAACGAGCAGTCCTCCAGGTACACGCGCAGGCCGCGGGACCGACAGGCGCGCAGCGCCTCGCGCATGTCCGGGGTCTCCATGAAACCGAAGCGCGCCGTGACCCCGTAGACGCCGGGCATCAGTTCCTGAACCCGCACGCGGTCGCCGCTGCTCTGGCGCGGGGTATCCACGATCTCGAAGTTCAGGATCAGGATGCGCTCGTGTGCGACCTTGTTGTGCTCCAGGTTGCGGATCAGGGCGGAAGGCACATACGAGGGGTGGCTGGCCAGGAACACTCCTGTGCCCGGCACGCGCAGCGCGTCATCCAGCAGCGTGGACAGCTTGGTCAGCGGCACGGCCAGCAGGGCCAGCGCCTTGCGCAGGTCCACACGGCCGGAGCGCCAGGTGGAGAAGACGCCGAACAGCAGCGTGGCCAGCGTCAGCGGTACCCAGCCGCCAGCCGGGACCTTGGTGACGTTGCCGGCCACGAACACGCCGTCCACGCACAGCAGCAGGCTGAACAACGCGCCGACCACCAGCGGCTTCCAACCCCACTGCGTGATGGCGACGAAGGCGCCGAGCACGGTCGTGATGGACATGGTGCCGACCACCGCCGCGCCATACGCGCCCCCCAGGGCCGCGGAGGACCGGAACTCCAGCACGAACATCACCACGAACACCAGCAGCAGCCCGTTCACCACCGGCACGAAGATCTGGCCCTGCTCCTGGGCCGAGGTTTGCAGGATGCGCATGCGCGGCAGCAGGTCCAGCTGGATGGCCTGGCGCGCCACCGAGAACGCCCCGGAAATCACCGCCTGGGAGGCGATCACCGAGGCGGCGGTGGACAGGATCACCATGGGCAGCAGGAGCGGCTGCGGCACCAGGTGGAACATGGCCTCGTCCCCCGGACCCACCTGCAGGCGCAGCGCCCCCTGGCCGAAATAGTTGAGCAGCAGCGCCGGCCACACCAGCACGAACCAGGCGATGCGCACCGGCTGCTTACCGAAGTGACCCATGTCGGCGTACAACGCCTCGCCGCCCGTGACGCACAGGAACACCGCGCCGATCAGCGCGAGCGAACTGCCCGGCGAGTGCAGCAGGATCTTGACGGCGTACAGCGGGTTCACCGCCAGCAGCACCACCGGGTGCGCCAGGATGTAGGGCAGCCCCGACACCGCCAGCACCAGGAACCAGACCACCATGACCGGCCCGAAGGCGCGGCCCACCTGCGCCGTGCCGCGGCGCTGGATCCAGAACAGCAGCACCAGCACCACCAGCGTGATGGGAATGATCATGCGGCTGAAGCCCGGATCGATCAGCTCCAGGCCCTCGAGGGCGGACAGCACCGACATTGCCGGCGTGATCAGCGCATCGCAGAAGAACAGCGCCGTGCCGATCAGCGCCAGGTTGATCAGGATCTTCGGCCACAGGCCGATCTGGTTCAGCCGCCGCTGGGCCAGCGCCAGCAGCGCAAGGATGCCGCCCTCGCCATCATTGTCGGCGCGCATCATGACCACCACGTACTTGAGGGTCACCGTGATCGCCAGCGCCCAGAACACCAGCGACAGCACGCCCAGGATTGCGTCGCGGCTGGTGCCTCCGACCACCGCCAGCGCCTGGTCAAAGGCGTACTGGGGACTGGTGCCGATGTCACCATAGACAACTCCCAGGGCACCGAGCACCGCGGCCAGCGATGTACGCGCCGCCCCGCCGTGGGTCGTTCCCGTTGCGCCTTGGGGTTCGCCGCTCATGCGCGCTTGCGCTTCCCGGACCCCGCGCCCTTGCGCGCCGCAGTCTTCGCGCGGCGCTGGCGCGGCTCCGGCCGCTTGGCCGGCCACAGCATCGTGCCACGGCACTTGGGCGAGCCACAGCGACAGGCGTAGATCACGTCCACGTCGGGCGGATCGTTCCTGTCGCGTCCGATCTGATAGTCGTAGTTCAGATCCTCGCCCGGCTTGATGGTGCGGATCACATCGATGAACACGCGGCGGTCCTCGATGGTCGATTCACAGTTGGGGTCGCAGCCGTGGTTGATGAAGCGCGAGTCATTGCCGTCGCGCGTGGCGTCGATCACGACGTTGCGGTCCACCGCAAACAGGAAGGTGTGGTTGTCGCGCTCATCGGCGCCCTCGTAGCGCTCGTTCACGCGCTTGTGCGACATGCGCTCGCCCACGTATTCCCAGATGCGCGTGCCCTTCGGGATGCGCTTGAGCGCGAACACGCCCCGGCCGTGCACCTTGGAGTTGCGCACCTTGACCAGCTTCAGTGCGTCCTTGACCGGCGCTTTGACCTTTGCGGTCTGTTTCTTTGCCGGAGCCGCCTTGCGTCCCGCGGGTGCGTTCGCGCCCTTGTGCTTCGTCCTGGTCGCCATGGGTTCAGACCGCCACCGGCGCCTTGATCGGCGCATGATGCTGGTAGTTCACGAATTCAAAATCCTCATACTGGTAATCGAACAGGCTCGCCGGACGGCGGCGCAGATGCAACTGGGGCAGCGGCAGCGGCTCGCGCAACAGCTGCTCGTCGGCCTGGGCCAGGTGGTTCAGGTACAGGTGGCAATCGCCGCCCGTCCACACCAGTTCCCCGGGCGTCAGGTCGCACTGCTGCGCGAACATGTGTGTGAGCAGCGCGTAGGAGGCGATGTTGAACGGCACGCCCAGGAAGAAATCGGCGCTGCGCTGGTACAGGTGGCAGGACAGCCGGCCATCGGCCACGTAGAACTGGAACAGGGCGTGGCAGGGCATCAGCCGCATCTCGGCCAGCTGCCCGACATTCCAGGCATTGACGATGATACGGCGGGAGTCCGGTTCGGTGCGCAACTGCAGGACCGCCTGGCTGATCTGGTCGATGGTGTGGCCGTCCGGTGCAGGCCACGCGCGCGATTGCCGACCGTACACCGGCCCCAGTTCGCCCTGAGCGTCGGCCCACTCGTCCCAGATACTGACACCATGCTCCTTCAGCCAGGCGATGTTGGTGTCGCCGCGCAGGAACCACAACAGCTCGTACACCACCGAGCGCAGGTGCAGCTTCTTGGTGGTCACGAGGGGGAAACCCAGCGACAGGTCGAACCGCATCTGGTGTCCGAACACCGACAGCGTGCCGGTGCCCGTACGGTCGGTCTTGGTCACACCATTCATGCGGATGTGACGCAGCAGGTTCAGGTATTGTTTCATGCTACCGGGGCGTTGCCCGATGCCTGGCCTGACGCCGCGCCCGGTGGCTGGGCCGATGGCTGGAAATTGCCGGAAGCGGCCCGTCGGCCATAGGCCAGCGCGAGCAGCGCGACGCCACCCAGGATCATCGGCAGGGACAGGATCTGCCCCATGGTGACCCAGCCCAGCGCGAGGTACCCCAGGTTGGCGTCGGGCACGCGCACGAACTCGATGCCGAACCGGGCGCAGCCGTAAAGCAGCAGGAACAATCCTGACGGCGCCAGCCGCGGCCGCGGCCGGCGGGTGAACCACCACATGACCGCAAACAGCAGCAGGCCTTCAAGGCCGGCTTCGTACAGCTGCGAGGCGTGCCGGACCTCCCCGTCCACCTTGAAGCCCCAGGGCACGGTGGTGGGCTTGCCCCACAGCTCACCGTTGATGAAGTTGCCGATGCGGCCGAAGAACAGGCCGATTTCAGGCAGCGGGGAAGCGAAGTCAAAGACATCGGCGACGTTGCGGCGGCGGCGGTAGGCGAACAGCACCATGGCGACCAGTGTGCCGAGCAGCGCGCCGTGGAAGGACATGCCGCCTTCCCAGACCTTCAGGGGATACCACACGTCCCGGGCCCAGAACTCGCGACCGTAGAACAGCACATAGCCGGTCCTGCCCCCCAGGATCACGCCCATCATGCCGAAGAACACCAGGTCATCGACGTCGAGCGAGGTCCAGCTGGAACCCTTGCGGGAGGCGCGCCAGCGGCCGAGGGACCAGGCGGCAGCGAAGCCCACCAGGTACATGATCCCGTACCAGTGAACCTTGATGGGGCCCAGCTCGAGGGCGATGGGATTGAAGCTCGGATACGTCAGCATGGACGGCAGTGTAGCGGTTTCGGCCGGGGCCTGTTAACGCCGCCCTTTTAGTCCCGCATCACCCGGCAGAACAGGGCCTTGAGATACCGAGTCTCCGGGACGGCCGGGTGCACCGGGTGATCGGGTGACTGCCCAGCCGCCTCCAGCACCTGCACGAACCGCGAGACGTGCCGCGCCGAGGCTTCAAGTGCCGCCAGCAGTTCAGCTTCCGGCAGATGGTAGGAACAGGAACATGACACCAGGATGCCATCCCCGTCGATCAGGTTCATGCCCAGCTGATTCAGCTTGCGGTACGCCGCCTGGCCGGCCGCCAGGTCCTTCTTGCGCTTGATGAACGCCGGGGGATCAACGATCACCACGTCGAAGCGCTCGCCCCGGTCGTGCAGTTCCTTGAGCACCTCGAAGGCATCACCACGCAGCGCGGTAAGTCCGGCGCCTGCGACGGCGACATTGCGGCGCGCATAGTCCAGGGCCGTCTGCGAGGCATCCACGCAGGTGACGCTACCAGCGCCATGCGCCAGGGCCGCCACGGCCCAGCCACCCACGTAGCTGCAGACGTCCAGCACCCGCGCGCCAGGCTTGAGATAGGCGCCCAGACGCCGGCGGTTGGCGGCCTGGTCGTAGAACCAGCCGGTCTTCTGGCCCTGCGCCAGCGGCGCAATGAAGTCCATGCCGTTCTCGCGCACGGCGATTTCATCCTCGACCTCGCCGAAGGCGGCGCCGGTGAATTCGGGCAGCTGTTCCAGCGACCGCGCGCCGCTGTCGTTCTTCCAGTACAGGGCGCGCGGCGCGATGACCTTGCGCACCGCGGCCTCCACCTGTGGCCGCAGCAGCTCCATGCCGGCGGTGGCTATCTGTCCGACGAGGACGTCACCGAAGCGGTCGAGCACCAGGCCCGGCAGCTGGTCAGACTCCCCGAACACCAGCCGGCCGAAAGGCTCGGGTGACAGCCGCTGACGCAACGCCAGCGCCGCCTCCAGGCGCCGCTCGATCAGCCTCGGGCCGATAAGCGCCTGCGGTTCGCGGCTCATGATCCGGGCGCAGATCAGGGAATGCGGATTGGCATAGGCGTGGCCCAGGAACCGGTCACGCGACGACCACAACTGCACAGCCTGCCCCGGGCTGATGCCCGACAGCGCAGTCGCAGCAGTATCGATCTCGTTGCTGAACACCCACGGATGGCCCGCCTGGATGCGCCGCTCCTCCCCACGCTTGAGGCGCAGCACCGGCGTGGCGGCGCAAGGCGGGACAGCATCGTTGGAATCGGCAGTCAAGGTTCGCAACCCGATCGGCGCAGGACGCGCAGGGCCGCCAATCATACCGGAACGCTCCCGCATCCTTGGCATCTGCCGGCGGCCTGATCACACTAGGGCGATGACCCACAGCAAGCACCTGCACCCGGACGGCACCCCACGCCACACCAACAGCCTGGCCGCCGAGACCAGTCCCTACCTGCGCCAGCACGCGCACAACCCGGTGGACTGGCATCCCTGGGGACCTGCAGCCTTCGACAAGGCCCGCGCGCAGCGCAAGCCCATCCACCTGTCCATCGGTTACTCGGCCTGCCACTGGTGCCACGTCATGGCAGCGGAGAGCTTCGAGGACGAGCAGACCGCAGAGCTGCTCAACCGCGGCTTCATCAACATCAAGGTGGACCGGGAGGAACGCCCCGACATCGATCGTATCTACCAGGTGGCGCAGCAGCTGCTGACGCGCCACGGCGGCGGCTGGCCGCTGACGATGTTCCTCACCCACGAGGGCCAGCTGCCCTTCTTCGGTGGCACCTATTTCCCGAAGGACTCGCGCTTCGGGCTGCCCGCCTTCCAGCACGTGCTGCTGCGGGTGCTCGAGTACTACGGCGATCACGAGGCGGAGCTGCGCCAGCAGGGCGAGGCGTTGGTGCATGCCTTCAGCCGCATCGAACCGCCGCCGCCCCCCGCAGGTGGCACGCTGACCGGCTCGCCGCTCACGCGCTGCCGCCAGCAGCTGGCGTCGACCTTCGACCGCGCCGACGGCGGTTTCGGCGGCGCGCCCAAGTTCCCGCACCCCCGCGCCATCGAACGGCTGCTGCGCGACTGGCATGCCACCGCCGGCAGCGCCGAACCCGACCTGCACGCCCTGTTCATGGCCACCCTCACCCTGCGGCGCATGGGCGACGGCGGCATCAACGACCAGCTGGGCGGCGGCTTCTGCCGCTACGCGGTGGACCGCGAGTGGATGATCCCGCACTTCGAGAAGATGCTGTACGACAACGGG
>DAIDKA010000035.1 GCA_027451085.1 Gammaproteobacteria bacterium | reverse complement strand
CGAACTCACCTATGTGCTGTACAACGCGCTGATGATCATCCACGCCAGTGATGAAGTCTGCGCACCCTCGGCCATCGCCGAACTCACCGGCGAGCGCCCCAACAACGTCACGCACATCTGCAACCACCTCGAATCCCTGGGGTTGATCACGCGCATGCCGGCACAGGATGACCGGCGGCGCGTCGAGATCAGCCTGTCCGCCGCGGGCCGGCGCCTGCTGGGACGGGCCCAGCCGCTGGTGTGGGAGGTGTGGCGGCGGCGCTTCAAGGACAGCAGCGCGGAACAGCTGAACCTGCTGCCGCAATTGCTGCGGCGGCAGTTGCTCAACCTGGACGCGGCCGGCACGGAGGCTTCCCGGTGAACGCGGCGGCCGCGCCTTCCTGGGATGCCTGGCTGCGGCGCGAGGCCCTGACCTGGGGGTTCATCCTGCGCACGGTGCTGGCCATGTTCCTGGCGCTTGCAATCGCGCTGCGGCTGGACCTGCCTGGGCCCGGCAGCGCCGCGGTGACAGTCTCCATCGTGGCCCTGCCGCAGACCGGCATGGTGCTGGAAAAGGCGGTGTATCGCTTCCTCGGCACGCTGCTGGGAGCCGTGGTCACGGTGGCGCTGGTGGCGCTGTTCGGGCAGCACGAATTCATGTTCCTGGGTGCCGTGGCGCTGTGGATCGGGCTGTGCACGGCCGTGTCCACCTGGTTCCGCACCTTCCGCGCCTATGCCTGGCTGCTGTGCGGCTACACCACCTGCCTGATCGGCTTTCCGGCCTACAACGACCCGGGGCAGGCCTTTGACATCGCCGTGGACCGCGTGACCATCGTCAGCCTCGGCATCGCCTGCGCCGCGGTGGTCAGCGCAGTGGTGTTTCCGAACCGGGTCTCCGTGTCCCTGGAGCAGCGCATCCGCAGCGCGGTGAACGACTGCAGGGCTTTTTTCCAGGCCATCCAGGGCGGCGCCACGCCCGATGAGGTGCGCCGCAGCCAGCTGCGCTTTTCAGTGGACCTCGGGGACCTGGAGCAGGCGCGCATGTCGGGGGTGATCGAGGACCCGCTGACCGGCCTGAAGAGTCCGCGCATCGTGGCGCTCAGCCGGCTGCTGATGATGGCCCTGAGCCGGATGCAGCTGCTGCACCGGCTGCAATGCGCGGCGGTTCCCATCGACCCCTCCCGGGCCCGCGTGCGCGCCTGGTCGCTGCAGATCCTGGAGCACCAGGTGCAGGAGACCCTGACCAGCGTCGAGAACCTGCACCGCGGGATGCACTCGACCCAGGCCCAGGTCGGGGAATTCTTCTTCAGCCGTGTCGGCATGGCGGCCGATCCGATGCAGGCGCTGGTGGCGGGCGCACGCGCAGCGTCGCTGTTCCTGCTCAGCGTGATCTTCAGCATCTGGGCGGACTGGCCCGACAGCTTCATCGCCACGCTGTTCGCCACCGTGCTGTGCTGCGTGCTGGCGGCCCAGCCCAACCCGGTCGCATCGGCCTGGCAGATGTGCCTGGGAGTGGTCCTGAGTTTTCCGGCCGCCTTCGTGTGCTACACGTGGGTGCTGCCGGCCGCCACCGGCCTGCCGATGCTGTACCTGGCACTGCTGCCGTTCCTGGTGTTCGGCGCCTGGCTCATGGCCCGGCCGGGACGCGCGCTGATGGGTTCGGGCTACTTCATGGTGGTGCTGGTGACCCTGAACATCACCGGCGTGATGCAGTACGACATCGCCGAGCAGCTGAACGCCCAGGTTTCCGCCCTGGTCGGCGTGCTGCTGTCGGTGCTGGGGCTGGCGGTGCTGTCGCCGGCGGACCCGCGCTGGCGCGCCGAGCGGCTGCTGGGGCGTCTGCTGGCGACGCTGCGCATGGCCCGCCACGGCAGGCTGCGCCAGCTGCACCCGCGGTTCGAGAGCGACGTGCGCGAACTGACGGCGCAGCTGGTGGCCGCCTACCCCGGCACCGGCATGCCGGCGCGCGATGAACTGGTGGCCACGGGCGTGCTCGAACTCGGCGCCGCCATCGTGCGGCTGCGCCGGGCGCCGCCACCGCAACACGCCGCGGATGCGCAGGAACTCGCCGCCTGCCTCGATGACACCGTCACCGTGGTGCTCGGCAACGATGCCGCCGGCTACGCCCGCCTGGACGAGCGCATCGCGCTCCTGCAGGAGCGCCTGCCACTGCCGACCGAAGCGCAGATCAAGGCCCGCCTGGCGGCGGTGGCGACCGGCGCGGACGTGACGCAGATCGCCACCGGCCTCGACCTGCTGCGGGTGGCGCTGGACAGCATGGCCGAGGCGCTGCTTGACGCCCGCCCGGGAGCACTGCATGCCGCGTGAAATGGACGTCGGCGGAATCCTGTTTCCGTCGCTGCTGCCGATATTGATGGTGGCCGCGGCACTGTATCTGCTGCTGGACTGGGGGCTGGCGCGCATCGGCTTCTATCGCCGCGTATGGCACATGCACCTGTTCCGTCTGGCCCTGTTTTCGATCATCTTCGGCGTCCTCGGCTCGCTGCTGTACGGCTAGACCGGCGCCTGTGGAGAGTGCATGTTTGAGCGAACCACGAGAGTCCTGATCACCCTCGTCACCGTTGCGGTGGCGGCGATCATCTGCCTGTCGCTGTGGCGGCACTACATCGATGCGCCCTGGACCCGCGATGGCCGAGTGCGCGCGGATGTCATCGACGTGGCGTCCGACGTCACCGGGCTGGTGACGGACGTGCCGGCCAAGGACAACCAGAAGGTCAGCAAGGGCGATGTGCTGGTGGTGGTGGACCACGCGCGTTACGAGATTGCGGTCGCGCTGGCGCAGGCGGCGCTGCAAAAGGCGCAGGCGGCGCTGGAGCGTTCCAAGGCCGGAGCGCTGCGCGCGCAGGCGACGCTGGTGGGCGCCCGTGCCGACGCCAGCCTGAAGCAGGAGCAGGCCAGGCGACGCGCGCAGCTGGATTCGGCGGTGGTGTCGCGGGAGAACCTGCAGTCGGCGCAGTCGGCCGCGCAGGTGGCCACCGCCAGGGTGCGCGAGGCCGAGAGCGAGCTTGCGGCCGCACACAGCGAGACCGCCGCGGCGCAGGGCGAGGTCGCGGCCGCGCGCAGCGCACTGGATCTGGCGCAGTTGAACCTGCAGCGCACGCGCGTGCTGGCGCCGGTGGACGGCTACGTCGTCAATCTCAACGTGCATTCCGGTGACTATGCGACCGCGGGGCATCCGCTGCTGGCCGTGGTCGACCGCCACTCGTTCCGCATCGAAGCCTACTTCGAGGAAAACAAGCTCGCCCTGATGCACGAGGGCGACCGGGCGAGCGTGCGGCTGCTGGGAGCGCGCCATGACCTGCCGGGCCACATCGCGGGGGTGGCGCGCGCCATCTCCCAGCCGGAAGTGTCCGGGCTGCTGTCGACGGTCAGCCCCACCTTCCACTGGGTGCGCCTGGCTCAGCGCATTCCAGTGACCATCCGCCTGGACCAGGTGCCGGACAACCTGACCTCCGGCATGACCTGCACGGTGATCATCCACCCCGGCCACAAGAGCTAAGTGATGAAGATCGGGGTGATGGGAGCGGGGGCCGTGGGTTCTTACTACGGCGCAATGCTGGCCCGGGCAGGCCACGAAGTCACTCTGGTGGGGCGCGCACCATTCGTCGAGCGCGTGCGTGCCGCAGGACTGCAGGTCACATCAGCCGGGTTCGATGTCGCTGTGGACGTGCAGGCTTCCACCGAGCCGGCCGCGCTGGCCGGCTGCGATGTCGTGCTGTTCTGTGTCAAATCCCGGGACACCGAGCTGGCGGGCCGGCTGCTGGCGCCCGTGCTGCGGCCGGATTGCGTGGTGCTGAGTTTCCAGAACGGTGTGGACAATCCCGAGCGGCTGGCGGCAGTGCTGGGACGTGCGGTGGTGCCGGTGGCTGTATACGTCGGGGTGGAGATGGCCGGACCCGGCCATGTGAGACACCTGGGCCGCGGGCAGATCATCCTGGGGGAATTCGCAGGCAGCGAGGTGGTGGTGCAGGCCTTCGCAGCCGCGGGCATACCCGCCGAAGTATCTGCGCAGGCGCGCCTCGCCCAGTGGCAGAAGTTCCTGACCAACTGCGCCTACAACGCGTTGTCCGCCCTCTCGGGCCTGCAGTACGGGGCGCTGCTGAAGGTGCCCGGAGTGGATCGCGTGATGACCGACGTGGTCATCGAGTGCGTGGCCGTGGCCCACGCCCTGGGCATGGCGCTGTCGCCCGACATGGAGCCGATACTGGCGCTTGCGGACACCATGCCTGACCAGTGGTCCTCCACGGCGCAGGACCTGATGCGGGGCAAGCCCACGGAAATCGAGCATCTGAACGGCTACGTGGTGCGCAAGGGCGCTGAGCTGGGCCTGCCGACGCCCGCCAACGCTGTGCTGCTGGCGTTGGTCCGGGCACGGGAAGCGGCGGCGCAGGAGTAAGCAGCCACCTTGCAGCCGCCTTGCCGGCTGGCTACAGGAAATTGTTCGGCCAGATCATCGAGCGCCACATGTGCGCCACCGGGGAATTGTCGAAGCCCAGTCCTTCGGCGGGCTGCTTGAAATGCCGGCCGATGATGTCGGTGAAGATCTCCGGGTTGACGTCCCAGTTGTCGTTGAAGGCGTAGACGTCGTAGATCGTGATCAGGCGCGAGGTCATGTACCACCTGTGGTTGCGGGCTTGCTCGTGCGCCTTGCAGATGTATTGCGGCGGCTTGTAGTCCGGGCCGAAGAACTGGTTGTACGCGTCCGGGTATTTGAAACCGGCGGCTTCGTCGGCGAAGTAACGCAGTGCCTGGTGGTACTGCACGGCCCAGGCGACTTCCTCCGACACATAGGGGGCGATCATCTGCGCGCCCCAGTAGCCGTGGTCGCTGCGCATGAGCGCGCCGTTGGAAATGTCGTGCAGCAGGCAGGCGATGACCACGGTTTCGTTCTGGCCCGCATCCAGCGCGGTCCTGGCGCTTTGCAGCAGGTGCATGAAGGCGATGTCGCTGAAGCGGTAGTGAAAGAAGTCCAGCAGCTGCGGCCGGGCCGGCATCTGCGGCAGCTCGGGGTTGTCACCCATCATGAACACCGCGCCGGTCTCGCGCATCCTGCGCAGCAACGCGGGCTCGGGGTCCGGGTGCTCGCTGCCGAAGTTCGCGATGGGCTGCGGCAGCTTCATGCGTTCGCGGCCGGCCTGGGGGCAGTGTGCCGGATCAAGGAATACAGGGGGTTTGCGGTGCGCGACCATGTCAGTCTTCCTCCATCATCGGGCCACCCGGCCGGGAGCCATAGCGCCTGGACAGCCAGGCACAGACCATGAGCTGCATCTGGTGAAAAATCATCACCGGCAGGACCGCGGCGCCCACGGCACCCGGGGCGAACAGCACGCGTGCCATGGGTACGCCGCTGACCAGGCTCTTCTTGGAACCGCAGAAGACGATCGAGATCTCGTCCTCCGGGCTGAACCCCAGGCGGCGGGCGATCAGGCGCGTCAGCAGCAGCACCATGGCCAGCAGCGCGGCGTCCACCAGCACCAGGACCAGCAGATCCGGCACCGAGACCTGGTGCCAGATGCCCTCGACCACGGCGGCCGAGAAGGCGCTGTAAACCGCGAGGATCACGGTGCCACGGTCGGTGAAGGACAGAAGCTTCCTGTGGCGGCCCACCCAGCCGCCGATCCAGGGCCGCAGCAGGTGGCCGAGGGCGAACGGCACGAGCAGCTGCTCGACGATCTCCCAGATGCCCGACAGCGATACCGACCCGCCATGCGCCTGGGTGGTGAACCCCACGATCAACGGCGTAAGGCCTATCCCCAGCATGTTGGAGGTGGCCGCCGCCGCCACGGTGCCGGCGACATTGCCCCGGGCGATGGAGGTGAAGGCGATGGAGGACTGCACCGTGGAGGGCAGCGCGCACAGAAACAGTACACCGGCCCACAGCCCGGCGGGCATCAGGCCGCGCAGTGCGTTGGACAGCGCCAGGCCCAGCAGCGGGAACAGCACGAAGGTGACCGACAGGATGGTCAGGTGCAGCCGCCAGTGGCCGAGTGCCGCCACCAGGTTCTCGCGCGCCAGCCGCGCGCCGTGCAGGAAGAACAGCAGCACGATGGCGGCGGTGGCCAGGTCACTGACAGCGGTGGCGGCCGCGCCACGTGCCGGCAGCACGCTGGCCAGCAGCACCGTCGAGATCAGGATGGCGAGAAACGGATCGATCAGCTTGCGCAAGGTCTGGGCCCAGCCTGCAAAGCCGTGCAGTATAAACCCAACGGGCCGTAGCGGCCGGTCGGGCCAGGCTCACCGCACCGGCAGCCGCACTGCTACTTGTAATTGCCCGCGAAGGACGGATCGCACTCGTAGGGGTACACGTGCTGCCCCGGCTGGCGTGTCCAGGCGATGAAGCGCACGCCGCGGTTGTCCAGCATCGCCGGGTCCTCGAACTCCTGGGTGGACAGCAGCGAACGGCCGTCGGCACTGAGCTTGAAGCGCTCGATCACCCTGGCGTTCTCGGTGTGGTCAAGGCCGTTGTTGGTGATTGTCGCGGCCTCCAGGTGGTCGGTGTTCACCACCAGCGTATCGCCCTCCCAGTGGCCGGTCGAAAAGCCCTCCATCGAGTGCGGGTAGTCCGCCTCGGGCTTGCGTCCATCCAGGAAGATGATCCGCACCATGTCGTAGTACTCGAGTTTCATGACGATGAAGCGCTCGCTCTGGAACACCTCTATGGGGAAGGGCCCCTGCATCGCATAGATGATGGAGGGCGGGCGGCAGACGTTGTGGATCGACAGCTGCTGCTTCGGGTCCCACTTGCGGGCCTTTTCCAGCGCCACGGGCTTGAGTTTCAGGCCGCCGTACTCGCCGCGCGGGAATTCAACCGGCCCGGTATCTTGCAGCAGCACCGTGTCGGGTGCGACTTTCGCCATCAATCCCCGGTCGACGGGCACCTTCATGTCGAGGTTGTAGAACCCGGAGAAGTCCGGGTGTGCCGCAACCGGCGCGGAGGCTGCCGCGGCCGGAGCCGCGGCATGGGGTGAGCAGGCACTCAAGGTGGCAGCGATCAGGGCCAGCGCCGGCAGCAACCGGCAGGCGTGCAGAGTGTGTTGCATGGTGTTGAGTCCGGGGGGGGGGGTCGATGTGCGGGACAGTTCAGCCCAGGGGCTGGCCGATCGGCTTGCCGTCCGGACCGATGGCCGACTTCAGCCGCATATAGCGGCTGCCGTCACGGGCCGGCCAGCCTTCCAGGGTGACCTTGTCGCCGACGTGGATGATGTCGGGAGTCCAGCCGCGGCGGCGCAGCAGGGAGGGAGAGTTGGTCTCCGCCCGCCAGATGATGTTCCGGCCCGCGTGCGGCACCAGCAAGGTGATGGTCCCGTGGGGGTTGCGCAGTTGAAAATCCTGCACCACGCCACTGATCTTGACGAGCTTGACATCGGTGTTGAAGAACACCGCAAAGGAATGATGGGCCGTGGCCGTGCCGACCGCAGCCAGCGCGGCCAGCAGTCCTCCCGTGATGACGTGCTTTTTCATGTCTCCCCCCTGTGACGCAAGCTTAGCGCCATCCGGCCGGTCGCGCATCCCGTGACCTGCGGCGGCCTCCTGTCGGCCGGATTGACGGCAGCGGCCTTAGGCGGTGTGATTTGCCTTCAGACGCCCGACGCAGGAGCCTGCGGATGAGCCGCCACCGCCGTGCACGTGGAAACCTAACCTGAACCGAACCTTTGCACAGCGGTCCGATCTACAATGAAGGACCCGACTGCGAATCCGATTGCATGAAGCTGCGTTCCTTACTTTCGGCGCTGGTCCTGATCCATATTGGCTGCGCCGCCGCTGATCCCGCCTCCTTCGACCTCACCGGGCCCGAGATCCAGGTGCAGGTGACCCGCGGCGGCAAGACCTTGCCGGTGTCGCAGGTTCCCAATCTCTCCGCGGGAGACAGGCTGTGGATCCGGGCAGGACTGCCGGCCTCACAGTCCGAACATTACATCCTGGTGGCAGCGTTCCTGCGGGGTGCGACCAATCCGCCACCCGAGTCCTGGTTCTATCGCTGCGACACCTGGTCCTCCCGCTGCAGCGACGGACTCAAGGTCACGGTGCCGGGCGAGGCCGAACAGGTGCTGGTGTTCCTCGCACCCCAGACAAGCGGGGATTTCCGCACCCTGGTCGATGCGGTGCGCGGCCGTCCCGGGGCGTTCGTGCGCGCCTCGCAGGACCTGAACCAGGCGAGCCTCGACCGCTCGCGGCTGGATGCGTACCTGGATGTGATCCATGAACTGAACGCGGAAGATCCTGCAAAACTCAAGGCAGTGACGCCGCTGCTGGCGCGCAGCCTCGCCGTCAAGGTGGACGACAAGTGCCTGGACAAGGTGCCGGAACTGCAGGCGCCGTGCCTGACCCAGGACCAGGACAATCTCATCCTGAACGACGGCCACAGCGTGTCCATGGTGGAGGAGCTGACCACCGGACCGGCCAGCGACCTGGTGCTGGCGGCCAGCGACGCGCCGCAGATGGGCTATGGCTACTACAGCCCCTATATTTCGTCGATCATCGACATCGGCCGGATCTTCGACTCCTTCCGCACCGCCAAGTACCAGTATCTGCCGGCGCTGGCTTCCCCGCATGGCGACCGGATGCTGCTCACGCTGAATGCCGCGCCGTCCTTCCACGACCCGAAATCAGTGCTTGTGACGGCGCTGCCTGCGATCGAATCGCCCAGGCTGCCGCCGCTGCACGCGGTCGATCCGGAGCAGATCTTCTGCGCGCGACGCGACACGCTGGTGCTGCCGGTGGAGGGTGCCCCGCTGGTGTTCTCCACGGGATTCGTGCACGACGTGACACTGAGCCTTACCAGCAGCACCGGCAGCACCATCGACCTTCCCGCGCGCGCCGATCCGAAGCAGGGGGGCTTCGTGGTCAACACCGCGGCACTGGACAAGGCGACCCTTGGAGACCAGGTGCAGGCAAGCCTGCATGGATGGTGGGGTTTTGATCCTTACCAGGCACCGACCTTCCACCTGGTGAACGCGCGGGCACAGAACTGGAGCATCCAGGGCAATGACGCGCAAGAGCTGACGGCCGGCCGCGACAGCACCATCCATCTGACGGCCGCCAGCGTCGACTGCGTCGACGACATCATGCTCAAGGATTCCTCGGGCAAGCGCCTGAAGGTCGAGTGGAGGGCGCTGCGACCCGACGCCCTGGAGCTGAAACTGCCACTGCAGGAGGCCGAGGCTGGCGCGGCAACCCTCGAGGTTTCACAGTTCGGCAGCGCCAGCCAGCAGGTGGCGCTCAACGTGGCCGATGTGCCGCGGCCCACGGTGACGATACTGGCCCGCAGCGTGAAAATGGCGCGCGCGGGCGCCACCCGCGACATCGATCTGCCCGGGGAGGGGCAACTGCCCGAGGACGCGCAGCTGACCTTTTCGGTTAAGGCGCTGCAGCCGGCGACCTTTCCGCGCGGCCAGCAGGTCGAGATCGCAACGGCCGACGAGGCGTTCTCCACGGTGCTGTCGGTGGCCAACGGCGGCATCACGCTGCTGGATTCAAGGGTTGCGATACTCAGGCTTGACCCGGCGCACGCCTTCGGCCCTTCCGCCTTCGGCCCGCTGCGCCTGCGGGTCATCAGCGAGGACGGGCTCAAAGGCAGCTGGCAGCCGCTGACCACGCTTGTGCGCCTGCCGGCATTGCAGTCGCTGGAGTGCGCCGCGGACGAACATCAACCCTGCCAGTTGTCGGGTGCCAATCTGTTCCTGCTGGACTCCGTATCGGCCGACTCCAGTTTCGACAATCCCGTGACGGTGCCGGAGGGTTATCCGGACGATGAACTGGCCGTGCCACATCCCCATGGCGGCCGCTTGTATCTGCGGTTGCGGGATGATCCGGGCGTGACCGACGTGGCGAAACTGGAACCGCAGTTGCTGCCTGCGCCACAGGCCGCGCCGCAGACCCCGACCAGCTCCCAGGCGCCGGCTCAAACCGCGCCTTCGAGTGCCCCACCGGCTGCTGCACCGGCGGCCCCGGCCGCGGCGCCCTCATCGCAGCCGGTGCCAGTTACGGCTGCGCTGCAGGCTACGCCCGAGAAAGGGTAAGATGGCGGCATGCGCCTTCCCAAGGTTTTCCGCGCCAGGCTCAACCAGCCTGAGGCGGCGGTGTCACTCTCGAAGTACAAGGTTGGCCAGCGCACGGTCGAACTGTTCCAGCTGGCTGATGGTCGTGTCCGCTGGAGCTGCACCTGCGACGACTACATCAGCTCTGCGGCCTGCGCTCAGGGCGGCTGGTGCAAGCACGTCGCCAAGGCATCCGCCATCCGCTCAGTGGAGCGTCTGACAGGAACGCGTGTCATTTCCAGAGGTTCCA
>DAIDKA010000034.1 GCA_027451085.1 Gammaproteobacteria bacterium | reverse complement strand
GGCGCATGCTTCTTGGCCTGCTCGAACATGTCACGGACGCGCGAAGCGCCCACGCCAACGAACATTTCGACGAAGTCCGAACCGGAAATGGTGAAGAACGGCACCTTGGCCTCGCCGGCGATGGCGCGGGCCAGCAGGGTTTTGCCGGTGCCGGGGGAGCCGACCATCAGCACGCCCTTCGGAATCTTGCCGCCAAGTTTCTGGAACTTGCCGGGATCCTTGAGGAAATCGACGATCTCGGCCACTTCCTGCTTGGCCTCGTCAACGCCTGCGACGTCCGCAAAGGTGACGTTGACCTGATCCTCGCCAAGCAGACGCGCGCGACTCTTGCCGAAGGACATGGCGCCACGGCCGCCGGACGCTCCCTGCATCTGCCGCAGCATATAGATGAACACCAGCAGCAGCAGCGCCGCCGGGGCCAGCTGCAGGAGCAGCTGAACCAGGATGCTCGGCTGCTTGGGCGGCCTGCCCTCGAAGGACACATTGGCCTTCTGCAGCTCGCCGATCAGCGCCGTGTAGTCGGTTTCGGGGTTGTAGGTCTTGAAGGCCGTGTGGTCCTTCAGGGTGCCGGTGATGGTCTCGTTCTGCAGCACCACGGACTCGATCTTGTTTTCATGGACGTCGTCCAGGAACACCGAATAGCGGATTTCCTCCGGCTGGCTGCCCACCGGCATATACCGGCTGAACACCGCCAGCAGGATGGTGACGATGACCACCCACAGCAGGATGTTTTTCGCCAGATCGTTCAATTCAGCGCCCTCATGGAGTGACTGTTACCCCTTATCGCCTGAAAGCTACACCACTGTGAAGCCCATAGCCAGCGAACGGCGCAGGACAGACACAAGTTTTACGTAAAACGCACACTCTGAAACAACTTCATCAGGGCGGCACCCTGCGGATTCAAGGCCCTGTCGGCCAGGCCCGGCTACAATTCAAGCCATGGAACTGACTGAAAACCAGCGCCGCTTCCTGCGAGGCAAGGCGCATGACCTCAAACCCATCATCCTGATCGGCAACGCAGGGCTGACCGAGGCCGTGGCGAAGGAAACCTCCCGGGCGCTGGAAGACCACGAACTCATCAAGGTCAAAGGCCGCGGCGCGGACCGCGATGCCCGCAACAGCATGTTCGAGGACCTGGCGCAGCGCACCGGCAGCACCCTCATCCACCGCATCGGGCATACCGCCGTGCTCTACAGGCAGCACACCAGGCAACCCAGGCTCATCATACCCGACGTCTGACCCGCTCAACTTCAGGGAACTCGCAGGACCGGGCGGCCGGCAGAGAGTCGGCAACTACAAACGTACGGTGACGATCTCGTAGGAGTGCACGCCGCCCGGTGCGGCGACATCGACGACATCGCCCTCGGACTTGCCGACCAGCGCCCGTGCAATGGGGGACGTGACCGACAGACGTCCCTGGCGGATGTCCGCCTCGTCCTCACCCACGATCTGATAGACCACCTTGGCGCCACCGTCCTGGTCTTCGAGCTCCACGGTCGTTCCGAACAGGACCTTGCCGTTCGCCGGCAGCGTGGACGGATCGATGATCTCGGCGGTCGACAGCTTGGCCTCGATCTCCTTGATCCGGCCCTCGATGAAACCCTGCTGTTCGCGCGCTGCGTGGTATTCGGCGTTCTCAGACAGATCACCGTGGCTGCGGGCCTCCGCGATCGCCTTGATGACGTTCGGGCGGTCCTCGGACTTCAGGCGCTTGAGCTCGATACGCAGGGCCTCGGCGCCGCGCAGGGTCATGGGAGTGCGTTTGATGCTCATGCGCGCTTGGGCTCCTTGTGCAGATCGGTCAGGCGGTTGACCTCGACGTCGTCCAGGTGATCCAGGGCCTCGCAGGTCGCCAGCCCCGCGGCCAGTGTGGTGTAGTAGGTCACGCGCCGGTGCACGGCCGCGCGGCGGATCGAGTTGGACTCACGCACCGCCTGCTTGCCCTCGGTGGTGTTGACGATCAGGTCGATCTCATCGTTCTTGATCATGTCCACGATGTGCGGCCGCCCCTCGCGCACCTTGTTGGCACGGCGGCAGGCGATGCCCTCCTGCTCCAGCACCGCGGCCGTGCCGGTGGTGGCGACGATCTCGAAACCGCGGTCGATGAGCTTGCGCGCCAGCACCACCGCGCCCTTCTTGTCACGCTCGCGCACGCTGATCAGGCACACGCCACGGCGCGGCAATGTCACGCCGGAGGCCGCCTGCGCCTTGGCATACGCCTCACCGAAGGACCGGCCCGTGCCCATCACCTCACCGGTGGACTTCATCTCCGGTCCCAGGATGGGGTCGGCTTCGGGGAACTTGGCGAATGGGAACCCCGCCTCCTTCACCGAGTAATAGCTCGGCACGCGCTCCGTGGTGGCGCCGAGCTCGGCGAGTTTGCGCCCGGTCATGACACGGGCGGCAATCTTGGCCAGCGGCATGCCGATGGTCTTCGACACGAACGGCACCGTGCGCGATGCGCGCGGATTGACCTCCAGCACGTACACGACGCCGTTCTGGATCGCGAACTGGATGTTCATGAGGCCGATGACATTCAGCGATTTCGCAAGTTTCCGGGTCTGCTCGCGCAACTCGTCCTGCAACGCCTGCGACAGGCTGAACGGAGGCAGCGAGCAACCCGAGTCACCGGAGTGCACCCCCGCCTGCTCCACATGCTCCATGATGCCGCCGATCAGCACGTCGGTACCGTCGCACACGGCGTCCACATCGACCTCGATGGCGACGTCCAGGAAGCGGTCCAGCAGCACCGGGCTGTCATTGGAGACCTTGACGGCGTCGGTCATGTACGCGCGCAGGTCCTCCTCCGCGAACACGACTTCCATGGCGCGGCCACCCAGCACGTAGGACGGGCGCACCACCAGCGGGAAGCCCACCTCATGGGCCAGCGTCACGGCCTGCTCCTCGGTGCGCGCTGTCGCATTGGCCGGTTGCCTGAGCCCAAGCTTGCGCACCAGCAGCTGGAACCGCTCGCGGTCCTCGGCCACGTCGATGGAATCGGGCGAGGTGCCGATGATGGGCGCACCGGCTTCCTCGAGCGCCCGCGACAGTTTCAGCGGCGTCTGGCCACCATACTGCACGATCACCCCGGCCGGTTTTTCCTTGTCCAGGACCTCCAGCACGTCCTCGAGGGTCAGCGGCTCGAAGTACAGGCGATCCGAGGTGTCGTAGTCGGTCGACACCGTCTCCGGATTGC
>DAIDKA010000033.1 GCA_027451085.1 Gammaproteobacteria bacterium | reverse complement strand
TGGCCAGGGCGATGGCCTGCGGGAAGCTGGTGGCGCCGCGCGCGACATAGCCGTGCAGTCCCTCCTCATGGAACAGCACCGGGATTCCCAGGCGCGTGTGCTCCACGGCCCAGTGCTGGATGGCATTGGTCAGCGCCACGGTCTGGCGCGCGTCCCGGTAGGGCGTCTTGAGCGGGTCCCCGTTGCCGTGGATGTCACTGGGGCGGGCGACCTGGCCCACCCCGGCGGGGAATGCGGCCTCGGCCCTGGTGAGATCGAAGTTACCGCGGGCGTCGAAGAACTGCTGCTTGCGGTCCCAGATGCAGGTGATCTGCGCGATCTTTTCCGCCAGCGTCATGCGCGAGAGCAGGTCCTCGACGCGCCGGTCGATGGGCAGCGATGCGTCCTCGTAGGCCGGGCGGGGCGGGCCGGCGGCCGGCGTGCCGGCAGTGCAGAACACCAGGACCGCCGCGGTCATCGCCCGCCACTTGCCCGCGGCCGCCGCCAGGGACTGTTTGCGCATCACTGACTCCCCCTTGTCGCCCGTCCGGGAGTTGATTTGTCATTGGCGCCCGGCGCCGGTCCGGAGGGGTTGAACCGATGCTACACGGGTTGTCGTGGGAGCGCTATCATCGGGTCCTGGTCCAGGTCATTCCAGCAAGCGCCGAACATGCAACACAAGATCTCATGGCTGCCGCAACGGATCCGCTGCCACACGCCACGGTTGGCGGTGGTCGCCGCGATCGCAGGGATGACTCTCGCAAGGATGACCCCGGGGCTGTGCGCGCCGCAGCCGCAGCCACCCGCGCTGGCGGCCGTGCCGGACCGGCCATCGGGCATCTACGGGATCGCAGACAGGGTGGGCTGGACGCTGCGGCGGCTGCAGTCGGCGGACCCCTGCACGTACCGCTATGTCGTGCGCAGGAACGGGCTGGACGTGATCGCCTCCGGCGAACTGCGATTCACGGGGGACACGGCCCGGATCGAGGTGCCGGCGCGCGAGGCGCAGATGATCTACGTGGAGGTCACCGCTGCCGGAGAGGTGGCACCTCCCCTGGCACTGGGGGCGGCCGTGGCGCCCATGGAATTGCGCCCGTCGGTGCCGGAGCCCAAGGATTTCGATGCCTTCTGGCGTGCCGGCCTGGCGGACCTTGCGGCCGTGCCGCCAGACCCCGTGCTCACGACCAGGGATTCCGGCCGTCCCGGTGTGGACTACGCAACGCTGGTCATGAACACCATCGATGGCGCGCATATCCACGGCCAGCTTGCCCGCCCGCAGGGCAGGGGCCGTTTCCCCGCCCTGCTGATCCTGCAGTACGCAGGTGGCCCCTACCCATTGCAGAGGCAATGGGTGACGGACCGCGCCGCCGAGGGCTGGCTTGCCCTGAACGTCGAGCCGCACGACGTACTGCCGGATGCGCCGCCATCGTATTACGATGCCCTGCCGGAACAGATCAGGAACTACGCGGCGATCGGTCGTGACGATCCGCAGCACAGCTACTTCCGCCGCATGTACCTGTCGGACTACCGCGCCGTGGAGTATCTGGCCAGCCGCCCGGACTGGGACGGGCGGACTCTCGTGGTCATGGGCATGAGCATGGGCGGGCAGCAAAGCCTGTGCACGGCGGCCCTCAACCACAAGGTCACCGCCGTGCTGGCCAACGAGCCCGCGGGCGCGGATTCCAACGGCACGCTGCATGGACGGCTGTCGGGTTATCCGAACTGGCCCGCGAGTGATCCCCGAGCCCTGCGCACGGGGCTGTATTTCGACACGGTGAACTGCGCCCCGCGCATCCGGGCGCCCGTGCTGGTGGCCATGGGGTTCATCGATCCGACTGCGCCGCCGGCGGGTATCTGGACGGCGTTCAACCGCATTCCAGGGCGCAAGGAGGCGGTGCCCATGGTGGATTCCTCGCACAATAACATGGCCACCGCGCAGCAGCAGCAGCCCTGGACCACGCGGTCGGAGCAATGGCTTGAGTCCCTGCGCCTGACCGGCGCGCCGCCGGCGCCGGCCGAGTAGACTCCAGCACGGGGCCGGGCTGAGCTGAGGGCTGGGGGTGAGCGCCATGGTTGCGGAATCACGGTGGTTTGATCGGGGGTGCTGGTGAGACGAAGCAGACGTGCCGGCCGCAATGCGGTGACCATGCACGACGTGGCCGCCCACGTCGGTGTTTCGCCGATGACAGTCTCCCGCGTGCTCAGCGGTGACGCCAAGGTGCGTGATGAGACCCGCAAGCGCGTGCAGGAGGCCATCGCGCTGCTGGGTTATTCGCCCAACATCGCCGCGCGCAACCTGGCCCGGGCCGCCACCGTGCACATCGGGCTGCTGTACGCCAACCCCAGTGCCAACTACCTGAACGAGCTGCTGGTGGGCGTGCTGGAGCAGAGCAGCCGCGCGGGCTGCCAGGTGCTGCTGGAGAAGTGCGGCTCCCGCAATGAGCGCGGCGTGATCCGCAAGCTCCTGGACGACGGCGTCGGCGGCGTCATCCTGCCGCCGCCGCTGTCGGAGTCGAAGGTGGCGCTGGAAACCCTGCGCGCCGCCAACGTGCCATTCATCCTGGTCTCGACCGGAGGCGCGGCGGACGCGGGGCTGTCGGTGCGCATCGACGACTTCGAGGCCGCCGCCGCCATGACCCGCTACCTGCTGTCGCTGGGGCATCGTGACATCGGCTTCATCGCCGGTGCGGCCGACCATACGGCCAGCGCGGAGCGCCAGGCCGGCTTCGAGGCCGCCCTCAAGCACCGCGGCCTCGCGCTGCGGCCCGAACGGGTGAAGCAGGGCCTGTTCACCTATCGCTCCGGGCTTGCAGCCGCCGAGGAACTCCTCAAGGGTTCGCGGCGCCCGACCGCCATCTTTGCCTGCAACGACGACATGGCTGCCGCCGCGATCGCGGTCGCGCACCGTCTGCGGCTGGATGTGCCCGGCGACCTCACCGTCGTGGGCTTCGACGACACCCCCATCGCCACCACCATCTGGCCGGCCCTGACCACCATCCGTCAGCCGGTGGCGGCCATCGCGGGCAAGGCCATCGAGATGCTGCTGGCGGAGATCCGCCTGCGCCAGAACGGCGAAACCCTGGTGCCGAGGCAGCAGATCCTGGAGTTCACGCTGGTCAAGCGCGAGTCCTCGGCCGCTCTTTAGCAATCCGCCCGGCGGCCATCATCTGTTGCCGTATCAACCTTCCTGCCTTGGCCCCTTGCGCGGTGATAGCGCTATCACTAGACTGCCGCAAAAGGGGGGACCATGACTGAGCACGCAAGATCGCTCATCACGGGACTGACGTTCGTTGCGACCCTGGGTGGCCTGCTGTTCGGTTACGACACGGCGGTGATCTCGGGGGCGGTCAGTTCCATCGATGCCAATTTCATCCAGCCACTGCACCTGTCGGAGACCGCGCGCAGCAGTCTTTCGGGCTGGACCATCTCGAGCGCGCTGCTGGGCTGCGTGATCGGCGCGATCATCGCCGGCTGGGTGGGCAACCGCTTCGGCCGCAAGGGCGGCCTGCTGATCGCGGGTGCGCTGTTCCTGGTATCAGCGATCGGCTCGGCGTATCCGGAACTAGGCTTGGGCAGGATCGGCACCATGGGCCCCGCGGCGCTGACGCCGTTCATCTGCTACCGCATCCTGTGCGGTGTCGGCGTCGGCATGGCATCGATGCTGTCACCGCTCTACATCGCCGAGATCGCGCCCAGCGAAATCCGTGGCCGGCTGGTGTCCTTCAACCAGCTGTCGATCGTGCTGGGCATGCTGCTGGTGTACTTCGTGAACTGGGCCATCGCAGCCCAAGGCGACGATGCCTGGATCAAGAGCACCGGCTGGCGCCTGATGCTGGCTTCCGAGGCGGTGCCCGCGGCCATTTTCATCGGCCTGCTGCTGCTGGTGCCGGACACTCCGCGCTGGCTGGTGATGCGTTCGCGCAGTGAGAGCGCGTGCCGGATCCTGGCGCGCCTGGTGGGACTGGATGCGGCCCGCATCACGGTTGCCGAGATCGAGGCGTCGCTGCGGGTGCAGACCGGGGAGGGTTCCGCCCGCCTGCTGACATTCGGCTCGCTGGTGCTGGTGGTTGGCATCGTGCTGTCCGTGCTCCAGCAGTTCGTGGGCATCAATGCGGTGCTGTACTACGCCCCGCTCATGTTCCAGAACATGGGCGCCACGACCGACACGGCGCTGCTGCAGACCATCGTGGTGGGCGTTGCCAATGTGGGCTTCACCATCGTGGCCATCCTGGCGGTCGACCGGCTGGGCCGCAAGCCGCTGCTGATCATCGGTGGCCTGGTGATGGCGGTGGCCATGCTGGCGCTGGGGGCCATGTTCCAGGTGCAGGCGGTGGGTCTGGGGGCGTTGTGCGCCGTCGTGATCTACATCGCCGGTTTCGCGCTTTCCTGGGGACCGGTCACCTGGGTGCTGCTGTCTGAGATGTTCCCCAACGCGATCAAGAGCCGCGCCATGGCGATCGCGGTGGCCGCGCAGTGGGTCGCCAACCTCTTCGTGTCCTGGTCGTTCAAGGTGCTGGATGGCAGCTCGGTGCTCAACGCGGCGTTCCACCACGGCTTTGCCTACTGGATCTACGGCGGCATGAGCCTGCTGGCGGCGGCGTTCGTGCACTTCTACGTGCCGGAAACCAAGCAGCACAGTCTGGAGGGCATCCAGAAGCTCTGGTCGCGCGGCGGTTCGGTGGCCTGAAGGGCACGGCGGAAGGCTGCATATGAACGCATCCGTGCGGATACAGCTTGCGAGTGCAGAGGCGAGGTTGCTGCTGGACCCGGGACAGGGTGGCGCGATCCGGGAGTTCAGCTGGCGCGGCCGCCGGGTGCTGCGGCCCGCCATCGACGCACACACTGCGGATCCGTTCCAGCTGTCCTGCTTCCCGCTGGTGCCCTACGTGAACCGCATTGCCGGAGGATGCTTCCACAGCGGCAGTACCGTGGTCAGGCTGGCGCCGAACTGGAGCGCGGACCCGCATCCCCTGCACGGCCAGGGTTGGCGGGCCCCCTGGACCGTCGTCGAAGCCGGGCCGTCCACGGCAATCCTGGAGTTCGCCGGCGGGGGCGATGGGTGGCCGTGGCGCTACCGCGCGCGCCAGCAGTTCAAGCTCAGACCTGATGGTCTGCTGGTGTCGCTGTCGATCGAGAACCTGTCTGGTGAGTCCATGCCCGCAGCCCTGGGGTTGCACCCGTATTTCCCGGACGCAGCGAAGGCGTGGTTGACCGCCGCTGCGGACCGGGTGTGGCTGACCGATGCGGCGGCGCTGCCCGTGGCGACGGCTGCGGTGCCGCCGCAATGGTCATTCGCGGCTGGCAGGAGCGTTGCGGCGGTGCCGCTGGATCACTGC
>DAIDKA010000032.1 GCA_027451085.1 Gammaproteobacteria bacterium | reverse complement strand
TCGCGCCTTTGCCTGAGTCTCGAACCGGCGCGCGGCGTCGCGCGTGCGTGAATATCCGGCGGCGTAAACAGCCAGCACCGCCGCACAGCTCGCCGCAACCAGGCGGTTGGAAATCTTCCCCTTACCGTGTCCCTTGAACATGCCGCTGATCATGCCTCATGGACGGCCACAGTGTGCGCGCGGCTCGTGGGCCGAGGCAAGGGCTTTCCGCCTTCGACCAAGGGCGAGCTCCATGACTCGCACGCGCCGGAACAACTGGCGTTCCCGCTGGGGTTTGTTGCTGTGATCCGGTATCATGCTCCTGCTGCTTTTGAATCTCGGAAAGTGCAGTTACACCTGTCGAGCGCATCGCGGAACGAGCAGCTGGCACCTGAGGATGCATCGACATGCCCGGCGAGCGCCGCGCCCGCGGGGTGGATCAGCCGAAAAGAATTTGATCGGCTGCAGGCCAATATCGCCAGAGGATTACGACATGTTTGCGAAGAGCTCGAAGGTCAGGAATCGCCACCACGCTGCGCGGATCGTTACGCTCACCGCCTCGCTCCTGGGCGTCGCCAGTCTTGCGGGATGCGTCACTGCACGCGAGGCAGTCACGCAACACGAGGACAATCTCGCCGCGGCAGGGTTCATCATACGTCCCGCGAACACCCCCGAACGACAGGCAATGCTGAACCGGCTTCCGCCGCATACCTTCGTCAAGCGGATGCACGGGGATACCGTGCACTACGTGTATGCCGACCCGCTGGTTTGTGACTGCCTCTACATCGGAACGCAGCAGGCTTATGGTCGGTACATACAGTACCTGCAGCAGAAGAATCTTGCTGACGAGCAGGAGGCCAGCGCACAGATGTACTCCGATTCTGCGTGGAGCTGGGGGGCGTGGGGACCGTGGGGTCCGGGTTATGGCCCCTATTTCGGCGGCGGCTTCGGATGGTGAGGTGCCACGAAGCGGGCCCCGCCATCGTCAACAGCAGCGCTGCCCCAGGTCCAGGCCAGGCATGGCACGCCCAGCCTTGCGGCCCTGGGGTGCATCATGCGCCGGGCCCGATGGATTGCAGGTAGGTGGCGACCGCCTCGATCTGCGGCCGGGTAAGGTCACGGATCACGCCGTGCATCACCGGCGCTTCGCGCAGCACCCGCTGGATGACAAGGATCTGCTTGACGATATAGGGGGCATGCTGACCGGCCAGCCGCGGCATTGCACCCATGCCCTGGGCCTGGTCCCCATGACATGCGGAGCAGGGCGGAACACCCAGCGCGGGCACGCCGCGCTGGTAGATCTGCCGCCCCTGTGCCAGCAGCCTGGGATCCCCCCGGACCCCGGCCGCGGCATGCTGGGCGGCGTAGTGTTCGGCCAGAGCGTGCGCGACCGCATCGTTGACCTGCGCCGCCATGCCCCACATGTAGGCCTGGGCATCGGGGTCGGCCCGGCTCTGATCGCGAAATGCCTTGATCTGAGCCTCGAGGTAATCGGGCCGCTGTGCGGCAAGATCCGGGAAACTGGCCACCGAGCTGCGGCCATCAGTGCCATGGCAGCTGGCGCAGACCGTGGCGGCCAGCTGCTCGGCCTGCTTGTCAGCCTGGGTGGGTTGCGCGGCGGACGCGGGACCGGCGGTCAACGCGCCCAGGGCCATGAGGCCCGCCAGTGCGCGCAGCAATCGCGGGAACGATGGCGGCACGCGCTTCAGATCAGACCAGAGCAGGGTGTTGCGGTGCATGTTGCTGAGACTCAGAAGTTGAACCAGGCCAAAGCATATAGGGTGTTGTTGCCGGCGGCAGAGCGACCGATCCCGGCATAGTCGGCGACCCCACCGTTGAAACGGGTGTAGCCCACATACTGCAGCTGTAGCTTCACATTGAGCATGGGCAGGTAGTCGAGTTCAGCTATATAGCCGCGGCTGTCCGGACTGCCGGTGGCGCTACCGGCGATCGTGCCGTTCATCGGGTACAGCAGCGTGTCATTGCTGCCAGTCGTCTCGAAGAAGCCCGCGGCGCCGCCAATCGTGCGTCGGTAGCTGTACTCGGCGGTCAGCTTCAAGGTGCGCAGCGAATCGGTACGGTTGGCCGCGAGTGTGTCGGCGAAACTGGCCGCGAGGTTCTGATCCTCGTGGATGTAGGTGCCGAGCAGCGTCACCTGATGGTTGTCGGTGATGTACTGGTACTGGACGTCACCGGCAACATCGGTGTAGCGGTCGGATGGTCCGCTCAGTGGCTGGCCGTTGCCCGGCAGCACGCTGGCCTGCATACCGTACGTACCGATCATCAAGGATTGCTGGGAATCCGTGCCCCAGCGGCGCTCATAGGCCAGCCGCCAGTAGGGTGACAGGCCGCGCAGCACCTGGCTGTCGGTGCTGTCAGACGGATGAGCGCCGCCGGTCTCAGCGCTGGTGTAACCACTCAGTTCCAGGTAGATGGAATGATCGATCCACAGGTACATGCCGGCGCCTGCGGCGGTCTGGCCGATACCGTTGGTGTCCAGTCGGGTAGAGGCCGACGGTGTAGGTGCCACGCTGCTGCCGGAATACGGGAAGCCCCACGCCTGGGTGGTGTTCCAGGGGTCCTGCACGGTGGGGTTGTTGTTCGCCGTCACGCCCCAGAGCACATCGTGGCCCTGCAGCCAGCGGGTCAGGAGATTGCCGGAGCCGCTGGAACCGCTGCTCGAGCCGCTGCCGCTCTCTGCGGTGCTCAGGTAGTGCACGTAGCGTATGTCGGTATTGTCGAAACCGAAGTGGTCGGCGGCGCCGTCGTAGGTAAGCTGGATGAAGGCGCCCAGCCCGTCAGCGATCTTGCCCGCGTAGAAGAAGCTCGCCTGCTGCGGGAACAGCAGATCGCCGTCCTTGGCCAGCGCCCCGGTCTGCGCCGAGTCCGGCACAGGCGATCCGGTATGGGTGAACGATACCTGCAACATCATGGATATCGGCGCAAGAGCCGTCAGCGCCATGGTGCTGTTGCCCTTCATGGTCTCGGCGCTGACCTGCCGCAGGTTGTCGGTGGTGTAGCCATTGAGCTTGAACTCCCGGCCCTCCGGGGTCAGCTCCGGAATGACAGTGTGACAGGCCGAGCAGGCCATGCCCGTCTGCCTGGCAAAGCTCGGCACCGCCTCGGCCCGGCCTGCCGCGAACAGCGTGGCGACCCCCAGAAGCAGCGCTAGCCACCGGTATGACAACTTCACATTGCATGATCCCGACACTGGTGCTTCTCCGCCATCGCAAGGAGGCGGATCATAGTGTGGAGGTATGGCGCCTCCAATAGGTACAAACCCTGATCGGACCTGGTGCCCCGCCCCACCCCCGCGAATGGAGATGACTGTCGAGTGCGCCAAGGCATCAATAAGCCCCTCGTGCTCGGGCCCCTGCTCCGCCGCTGCGGGGAGGCCACTGTACGAGACCGCACAGAGCGGCGCGCGTTGGCGGCGTAGCGTTCGAGCTCTGAATTCGGCACCCCCTCATCGAACAAATGTTCGACCGGATTCAGCATTGGTCCGCCGGCGCGCAAATCCACGCTGGCGGCCCCTTTTTTGCGTTACTGAGCACGTGGATGTCAGCTTGAGTGTCGTCGAAGAAGGTGATTGTTCGCGCGCCGCCGGGTTACGCGACGTCGCCGACCGCAAGCACATTGAGGCCCGGCTGATCGCGGCGCGCGAGTACGCGGAACTTGCGCGCGACGAAGCCGATCGTGCCAATTTGGAAAAGAGCCGCTTTCTGGCCACCGCCAGTCACGACCTGCGCCAACCTCTCCAGACCCTCTCCCTTCTCAACGGCACCCTGCGCCGGATGGTGACGGAGCCGAATGCCGTCGACGCACTCTGGCAGCAGGAACAGGCCATCGGGGCGATGTCGCGGCTCCTGAACGCCCTTCTCGACATCAGCAAGCTGGAATCCGGGACTATCAAACCCGCGCTGACCGACTTCACCGTCGCCGCGTTGTTCACGGAGCTGCGCAGCGACTTCGCGAACCTTGCGGCAAGCAAGGGCCTGAAGTTTAACGTCCCGGATGAGTGCACGGACTGCGTGCACAGCGATCCCTCGCTCGTGCAGCAGATCCTGACCAATCTCGTTTCGAACGCCATCAAGTACACGCGGGAAGGCTGGGTGCACTTGCGCTGCCTGCGCGAGCAGGGGCTGGTCCGCATCGACGTGCTGGATACCGGCATCGGCATTGCGGCGGATCAGGTTCGGTACATCTACGATGAGTTCCACCAGATCGGCGGCTCCACCAACGCCTCACGCGACGGATATGGTCTCGGACTGAGCATCGTACAACGGCTGGTACAATTGCTCGATCTCAAGCTCAACGTGCGCTCCGAGTTTGGCAAAGGATCGGCCTTCTCGCTGCTGCTGCCCGCGAGCACGAACCGGGTCAAATCGCCTTACGTCCGATCGGAGAGAACGCCTGCATGCCAGCCTCACGTCGGGGAACCCCTTGTGCTCCTCGTGGACGATGATCAGGCTGTGCGAGACGCCACCCGGATGCTACTGAGCGTGGCGGGCTACCGCGTAACCGCAGTCGCCTCTCTCACGGAGGCGCTGGACACAACACGCAGCGACGCCCGCTTCGATCTTCTGATAACCGATTACCACCTGAGCGAGGGTGAGACCGGCCTCCAGGTAATCACGGCGCTGCGCGAGCGCTTCGGTCCTGCCTTGAAGGCTGTGCTCATCACGGCAGATACCTCCTCGGCGATCAAGGATCTGCCCCTGGATCCCTGCCTGCGAATCATAAGCAAACCTATCAGCGCCGACGAGCTGCTGACCCTGCTCCGAGAGCTCCTGGCGAATTGAACTTTTTCGGAAACGCTGAAGCATTCCGAAACATTTTCCCGGCCTTCCCGCTGATCGGCCACCAACCTCTTGCGGCGTCGCTGAGCGAATGCGGATCGCGCGAGCTGCAAGCACGCAACCGCCAGGCCCTGGACGGCAAGCTCGCCTACACCGAGTTCCTCAGCCTGCTGATCCAGGATGAGGTCGCCCGCCGCGAGCAGAAGAAGTTCCAGATGCGGCTGCGCCGCGCGAGCTTCCGCACCACCAAGACCCTGGAGCAGTTCGACTTCGAGCGGCTGCCGAAGTTGAACCGCACCCTGGTGCATGACCTGGCCACCGGACGGTATC
>DAIDKA010000031.1 GCA_027451085.1 Gammaproteobacteria bacterium | reverse complement strand
GCATCAAGGCGGCCGTCGCGGTGCCATCGACGCGCTGCGCATGGGTGGAACCTGCGGCGTGCTGGGGGCTTCGGCCCCGGATACCGTGCTGTCCGAGTCTGCATTCCCGGCAGCGTCCGGGGCAGCGGTGGCGGCACCCGGGTTGCCATGATCCGCCGGCCCGGGACCGAGGTCAGTGCGGCGCCATGCGCAGCGCGCCATCGAGGCGGATCACCGCGCCGTTGAGCATCTGGTTGCCGATGATATGGCACACCAGGGCCGCAAATTCCTCGGCGCGCCCGAGACGCGGCGGGAAGGGCACCGATGCTCCCAGCGCGTCCCGGGCCTCCTGCGGCAGGCCGGCCATCATGGGGGTGTCGAAAATGCCCGGGGCGATGCTGACCACCCGGATGCCGAAACGGGCGAGTTCGCGCGCGGCCGGCAGGGTCAGCGAAGCCACGCCTGCCTTGGAGGCCGCATAGGCGGCCTGGCCGACCTGTCCATCAAACGCCGCGATCGAAGCGGTGTTGATGATCACCCCGCGCTCTGCGCCTTCGCCCGGTTCCTGCCTGGCGATTGCGGCCGCGGCCAGCCGCAGCATGTTGGACGTGCCGATGAGATTGATGGACACCGTCCGGACAAAGCTCTCCAGGCGGTGCGGGCCATCCCGGCCGGTGATCCGTTCTGCGGATGCGATGCCGGCGCAGTTGATCAGGCCATCCAGGCGCCCGAAGGCGCTGAGGGCGGTGGACACGGCGGCCTGACCGTCTGCTTCGCTGGTGACGTCGGTGCACTGGAAGCGGGCGGCGTCACCCAGTTCAGTGGCCAGCGCCGCGCCCGGCTCGGCCTTGATGTCCAGCAGCACCGCTTTGCCGCCGTTGCCCACGAGCATCCGGGCCGTCGCAGCGCCGAGCCCGGAGGCGGCGCCGGTGATCAGGAAGACATGGCCTTCGATTTTCATGCTGGCGCCCTTGCGTGAAGCGGCCCTAATGTTCCCGGGCGGGCTTCGCGGCTTCAGCCCGGCGCAGCAGGAAGCGCTGCAGTTTGCCGCTGGGTGTCTTCGGCAGCTCGGTGACGAATTCGATCTCGCGCGGATAGGCATGGGCCGAGAGGCGGTTGTACACATGCAGCCGCAACGCCTCCGCCAGTTCGGAGCTGCCTGCAACCCCGTCCGCCAGGATCACAAAGGCCTTGATGATCTCGTTGCGCTGCGGATCAGGAATGCCGATGACGGCGGCTTCGATGACGGCGGGATGCTCGACCAGCACGCTTTCCACATCGAACGGGCCGATCCGGTAGCCGGAGGTCTTGATCATGTCGTCTGAACGGCCGAGGAAACTGATCGAGCCGTCTGCGGCCAGCTCGACGTTGTCGCCGGTCCGGAAGTAGCCACCGGCGATGGCGGGTGTGTCCTCGTGATGGTACCCGGTGAACCACAGCAGCGGTGAGCGCGCCACGTCGATGGCCAGCACACCCGGCTGGTGCGGGCCCAGTTCCTGCCCGGTGCCATCCAGCACGGCCACGCGGTAGCCTGGCATGGCATGGCCCATCGATCCGGGGCGCACCGGGTGCTGGAGGCCGTGATGGTTGTTCACCACCATCCCGGTTTCAGTCAGGCCATAGTGGTCGCGGATCGGCGCGCCGAGGACCTGGTCGAACCAGCGGATGACTTCGGGGTTGAGGGGTTCGCCCGCGCTGCTGACCACCCGCAGCAGGCCCCTGATGGGTTCGATGATCTGCGGGGGGGCCGCCATGAGCATGCGGAAGGCCGTCGGGGAGCCCGCCAGGTTGGTCACGTGCAGGCGCTTGATGATGGCGCAGAGACTTTCCGCGCTGAAGCCGCCTTCAAAAAAGGTCATCGCCTGGCCGAGCAGCAGCGGCCCCGTCACTCCGTAATACAGACCGTACGCCCAGCCCGGATCGGCGATGTTCCAGAAGACGTCGTCGGGGCGCAGGTCGATGCCGGTGCGCATGTAGACCGCAATGGCCGGCAGCGCCCGCATCGGCACGGGCACGTTCCTGGGAAAGCCGGTGGTGCCTGATGTCGAGGTCATCATGAGCAGGTCCGCGGCGCTGCGCATGACGGGTTTCAAATGGGTCGAGGCTGCGCGGATCGCCGCGCGGAAATCCATGTCGCCGTCGACCAGGGTGTCTCCCGGCTCCACGAGGGTCACGACCGGCGGGCAGTTCGAGACGCCGGCGAACTTGCCGCGGTTCGCTGAATTCGTGATCACCAGGCGGGCGAGGCAGCCGCGCAGGCGATCCTCGATCGACCTGGGACCGAAGGCGGTGAACAATGGCTTGTAGACGGCGCCCGCCCGCCAGGTTCCAAGAATCGTGGCGATCAGTTCCGGGGTGCGCGGCAGCATGCCGGCAACGATGTCGCCGGGACCGACCCCGGCGGCGGCCAGCATGTGGGCGACCCGCGCGGACATGTCCCGCAACTGCTCGAAGGTGAGTGTTTCCAGGTGCCCGTCGAGGGCGATCCAGCGAAGCGCCAGCCGGCTGCCGCCGCAGTGGCGGTCGCAGCATTCGACGCACGCGTTCAGCCCGTCCCGCAGGTTGCCCTGCAGCTCATCGAGCGCGTCTTCAAGGCGGAAAGACGCGACGGCGCCTGCATAGTCGGGATGCCTGATGGAATCCTTCCCCCGATCCATCGAACGCTCCTTCGTCCGCTGCCGTCCTCGGACGGTTGCGGGCCGGCGGCCAGCGCGGACTGTCGCCAAGGAGCATAGCCGATGCGCGCTGTGTCCGCCCGGTGCGATCGAGGGCGGGCCGCCGCGGTCGATCCTGCGGCGACCCGGCGACCCGGCGTTACAGGCTCACGGTGCCCCGCACGTAGTAATACCCGCCGTTGATCCCGAACGGCGAGAACATCGGGTACTGGAACACCCCCAGTGTGTCGCCGTAGGCGAAGTTGTTGTAGTGGGCGAGCAGCGTGGAGTTGTACTTGTCAGGGTAGCGGTCAAGCAGGTTGAGCGCCCCGACGCTGAGCGTGAAGTGACGGGAGAGTCGATAGCTCACGTCGAGATTCGTGATGGGCGTGACCCCGATGGTCGACTCGAAGTACGTGGGAGTATTGGCCGGGTTGTCGCCGTCATCGTTCTCCCATTCCGAGGTCTTGCCGTAGATCTGTTCCCCGAGGTTGACCGCAAGCTTCCCGACCGTCCACAGCGCGCCGAGGTTGATCACGTATCGAGGACTGGCCTCGGTCAGGTCCGAGAGCGCGGTCGCATCATAGAGGGTCTGGCCAGCCAGCTGGGCGGGTGTCGTCGGCGCCTTGGTGATCTGCGTCTGGTTGAAAGTTGCTCCCACGGACCAGTCGATGTGGCCGAACGCGTAGTCGGAGGGGAAGTTGAACACGAGGTCCGCCCCCTGCGTGCTGGTGTCGATGCCGTTGGCGAACAGGGTGACTCCGGTCGTTCCGGTCGCCACCACCGACGGATCGAGCTGGTTGCCGTTCGCGGCGATGGCCGCATTGATGGCCGGGGCCGATGCCTGTGCCACGCCGTTGAGCGTGCCGTAGAGGTCACCGGTGGAAACGATGCGGTTGGTGATGTTGATGTGGTACAGGTCCAGGGTGCCGATCACTCCGGGCAGCGGGCGCCATACAAAGCCCAGGCTGTAGTTCATCGAATGCTCCGGCTGCAGGCCATTGCCGAGCCCGATCAGCCTGCCGCCGGGTGAATCGGGCGGCAACTGCACGAAGGCGCTCGTCGGTGTGACGTTGGTCGAGGAGTAATACTCCTCGGCGAGCGTCGGCGCCCTGAAGCCACTGCTCACCGTGCCGCGAAGCGCGAACTGCGGCGCGAAGTCATAGCGTGCCGTGAGCTTGCCGACGGTGGCGCTGCCGAAGTCGCTGTAGTGCTCATAGCGTCCGGCCGCATCAAGGTGCAGAGGATTGACGGGTTGCGCGGCGAGATCGACGTAGATGGCGTCGACGCTCCTGAAATGCGTGCCCGCATCCGTGGGCGTGAAGCCTGGATACGACTGGGCTCCGCCATCGATGTACGAGATGGGAATGCCGGCCCCGATCCCGTAGCTGTCACGCCGATACTCGACTCCGTACGCCGTGTTGAGCGGGCCGGCGAGGCCCACGTCGAAATTGCGGTTCACATCGAGGTTCGAGGTCCACTGCGTCGTCTGCATGTACCCGTCGTAATAATTGAGCGGGGTCGGATCGCCGGTGCTGTTGTACACGCCGGCGTTGGCGGAATTGAGTGTGTAGGCGTCGAACTGGTCGCGCCCGTAGGTGCTGCTCAGGTCCCAGTTCCAGCCGATGAGCAGCCCCTTGAGGCCCGCGGTCGCCGAGTAATCGGTCTCAGTGCTGGCCTCCAGGGGATCGAAGCCGAACGGAAACGGGTACGTCGTGGCCCCGGTTGCAGGATCGGTATAGGCGACCTTGCCGGGCAGCCGGTACTTCTGGAAGGACTGGGCATCCTTGTCGCCGTAGGTTGCGAAGGCGTAGAACTGCACGCCGTCGGGGAAGTCGAAGCCCGCGTTGAGCTCGAACAGCTTCAGGTCGTAATGGGCATCGCCTTCCTCTGCGCCCAGGTAGGGGTATCCCGCCGCTTCCGGCATGTTCGAGTCCGGGTACGTGGCGAGGTTCGCGGGATTGATGACGCGCTCATCGACGGCGCTGCGGTTGCTCGCGCCATGGCCATGGACCTCCGCCGTGATATTGAAGTAGCTGTTCTGCACCGGCTCGAAGCCGGCATTGGCCGAGACATCATTGGTATCGCCGCCACCGTCCATGTAGCCGCCGTAGGTCCCCGACAGGGTGCCGCCGCTGTTGTCCTTCTTGAGAATGATGTTGATGACGCCGGCGATCGCGTCGCTGCCGTATTGCGCGGCGGCGCCGTCGGTCAGCACCTCGATGTGGTCGATGGCGTCAATGGGGATGAAATCCAGATCGACCCCGGCGCATCCCTGGAACGGACCGCTGTCGACCTCGATGTTGGCGGTGCCATGCCGCCGCTTGCCGTTGACAAGCACCAGCACATCGTTGCAGCTGAGTCCGCGCAGCTTTGCCTGCAGCGTCTGTCCGGCCATGTCGTTGCCGAACGCCTGGGCGGTGAAGGAGGGCACCACCTGTGCCAGGGCGGAGAGCAGCGAGGGATTGCCTGCGACGGTTTTCAGCGCGTCGGCGCTCAGGATCTGCACGGGCGCGGCGCTGTCTGCCGCGGTGAAGCCGGGCTCGCGCGAACCGGTGACGATGACTTCATCGAGGGCATTGGCCGGTACGGCGCTGGCCGGACCCGCGGAGCCCGGATTGTCCGGCACGGTCTGTGCGTGGACAGCTCCGGCGCTGACCACGAACATGAGCGGGGCCGCGCAGATTGTCCTGCTGAATCGCTTGTTCATTCGTTCTTCGTCTCCCCAGGTACGCTATCCACATGGCTGGAGTCAGCTGCGGCAGCGTTTGTCTGATAAATTCGCAGGTAACCGGATATTGTTAAATCAGCCCGGTTCGCTATAGTCATCAGTATATAGCGGTGGTCGCTGGGGTGCCAACTCCCCCAGTGGAGGAGCTGCTGTTCACCGACAGCCGGGGCTTGCTGCCGGATGTGACGGCCTATCGCGCTGCGTTGGCCATCTTTAGGCGGAATTGGCTAAACTTGGCCAATTTCATGTGATCCGGGGACGGTACTGCCGATGGCGCGGCCGGACGGGGAAATCCTGACCCTCGATGAGGTGGCCGTCTTCCTCAAGGCCGGCAAGCGCACGGTCTACCGCCTGGCGCAGAACGGGGAGATTCCGGCGTTCAAGCTCGGGGGCACCTGGCGATTCCGCCGTTCTGACCTCGACCGCTGGATCGACGCCAATTCCAACCGGAAAAAGCCCACCGGCCGGAGTCGCAGTTGATAGAGATCATCGACAACATCAGTCGGCTGTTGGGCGACGACCTCAAGCAGACTCTGAAGCCGGGCGCCCGTCTCAAGGTGGCGGCGTCCTGTTTCTCGATGTATGCCTTCGAGGCCCTAAAGGCCGAACTGGAGCAGATCGGGGACCTGGAATTTATCTTCACTGCCCCGGCGTTCGTTGCCGATGAGGCGACCGACAAACTCCGCAAGGAGCGCCGGGAGTTTCATATCCCGAAGCTGAATCGAGAGCGTAGCCTTTACGGTAGTGAGTTCGAAATCCAGCTGCGCAATCGGCTCAACCAGAGGGCCATTGCCCGTGAATGCGCGGATTGGCTGCGCCGTAAAGCGCGCTTCCGGAGCAACCGCGGCCAGGCCCCTATGCAGCAGTTTGCCTGTGTCCAGGCTGGCCTGGCGAACACCGTCTACATGCCCCTACACGGGTTCACAGCTGTTGACCTCGGTTATCAGCAGGGCAACGCCGTATCGAACTTCGTCAACAAGTTCGATGAGCCGGCAAACGCTGCGACATACCTGAAGCTGTTCGACCAGATCTGGACGGATGCGGACAAGCTGGAAGATGTCACTGAGCAGGTCTGCGAACACATTGCCTCGGTCTACCAGGAGAACTCCCCGGAAAGCATCTACTTTCTGATGCTGTACAGCATCTTCAAGGAGTTCCTGGAGGACATCAATGAGGACGTGCTGCCGAACGACCTGACCGGATACCAGAGAACACTGGTCTGGCAGAAGCTGTTCAATTTCCAGAAGGATGCCGCAACCGGGATCATCAACAAGCTGGAGACCTACAACGGCTGTATCCTGGCCGACAGTGTTGGCCTGGGCAAGACCTTCACTGCGCTCGCGGTCATCAAGTATTACGAGCTGCGCAACAAGTCCGTGCTGGTTCTGTGTCCGAAGAAACTTGCGGGCAATTGGCTCAACTACAACCGTCCCCTGACGACGAATATTTTTCAGGCGGATCGCTTCAACTATCACGTATTGAGCCATACCGATCTTGGGCGCGAGAGTGGGGATTCCTTCGGCACGCCGTTGAACCGGGTCAACTGGGGGAATTTTGATCTTGTCGTCATCGACGAGTCGCATAACTTCCGCAATAACGACGCCTTCAAGGGCCACGAAACTCGCTATCAGAAGCTGCTGAATAAGGTCATCCGGGGGGGTATCAAGACCAAGGTGCTGATGCTGTCCGCCACCCCGGTCAACAACCGGTTCAATGACCTGCGGAACCAGCTGGCCCTGGCGTATGAGGGGGAGTCTGAGAACCTGCGGGAAAAACTGCAGACGGAAAAGGGGATCGAAGAACTATTCCGCAATGCTCAGGCGGCCTTCAACGCGTGGTCAAAGCTGCCACCGGAACAACGCACGCCGCAGGCCATCCTGGAGCGCCTGGACTTCGACTTTTTCAAGCTGCTGGACAGCGTGACCATCGCCAGGTCCAGAAAGCACATCCAGACGTTCTACGATACGCGCGACATCGGTCAGTTTCCGGAGCGGCGTAAGCCGCTATCGTTCCGCTGCCCGTTGACCGGGCGGACGGATGTCATGGGCTTCAACGAGATTTTTGAAAGACTGTCGCTATTGAAGCTGGCGGTCTACGCGCCGCTGATGTACTTGCTGCCGAGCCGTCGCAGCAAGTACGCGGAATTGTATGACACCGAAGTGTCCGGGGGTGGGGGAACTCTCCGGCAGGCGGATCGGGAAAAGAGCCTCCAGTCCCTGATGACGGTCAATCTACTGAAGCGCCTGGAAAGCTCCGTGCATGCGTTCCGGCTGACGCTGCAGTCCCTGCGCCGTAACCACGAGGGGACGTTGTCCAGGATCGAGTTGTTCAAGACCCAGGGCGGTTCTGCCAGTGTTGCGGACCTGACGCCGCGGCTTGGCGAGTTGGACGCCGAAGAGGACGACATTCCGGACTTCGATGAAGATGGGGAGGACCAGGGAGAGGTCGGTGGCAAGGTCAAAATCAACCTGGCCGATATGGACCTGCCGTCCTGGGAGGATGCTTTGCGGGCGGATGTTCTGCTGATCGAGGAACTGCTGTCTTCGATGCAGAAGGTGACCCCGGAGGAAGACACTAAACTCCAGCACCTGAAAACCCTGATCCTGGAGAAGATCGCGCAACCGATCAATCCGGGAAATAAGAAAATCCTGGTCTTTTCGGCCTTCGCGGATACGACCGATTACCTGTATGACCAGCTGTCAGGTGTCCTGGCAAAGCAGGGACTGCACAGTGCGGAGGTTACCGGGAGCCGTGATCCGCGGGCGACTGTAAAACCCAAGGGTCGGCGCGGAAACTACGACCTGCAGGAGGTGCTGACCCTGTTTTCGCCGCGTTCGAAGGAAAAGGCGCGGGTGCTGCCCAATGAGGTGGCCGAAATTGATCTGTTGGTTGGCACGGACTGCATTTCAGAGGGGCAGAACCTTCAGGATTGCGACTACCTGGTCAACTACGACATTCACTGGAATCCGGTCCGTATCATTCAGCGTTTCGGTCGGATAGATCGCATCGGATCGCTCAACAGCAGCATCCAGCTGGTGAACTACTGGCCGGATATCTCTCTGGATGAGTACATCCGGCTCAAGGACCGGGTCGAGAGTCGCATGACCATTGTCGATGTTACCGCCACGGGTGATGACAATGTGCTGTCTGCCCAGGCCAATGATGTGGCCTACCGGAAGGAACAACTGCGGCGCCTGCAGGATGAGGTCATCGAGCTGGAAGATCTGAAGGCCGGCGTTTCCATCACAGACCTGGGTCTGAATGACTTCCGTATGGATCTGCTGAACTACGTCAAGACTCACGGTGAACTGGAAAGGGCGCCCAACGGATTGCATGCCGTGGTGCCGGCCGATGCCGGCCTGGGGCTGAAGCCGGGCGCCATCTTCACGTTGCGAAACCGGAATGTGGCCATCAATCCACCGGCGCATCTGCCGCAGCACAACCGCCTGCATCCATATTATCTGGTGTATGTAGGTCAGGATGGCGTGGTCATTCACGACCATACGGAGGTCAAGCGGCTGCTGGACCTGGTACGCAGCTGCTGCAAGGGGCGCGAGAGTCCGATTCCGAACGTTTGCCAGTTGTTCAACCGGGAAACCGCAGACGGCCGCAAGATGCAGCTCTACTCGGGTCTTCTGAGCCAGGCCATCCGTTCCATGATCGAAGTCAAGGACGACAAGGACATTGATAGCCTGTTCACCGGGGGGCGGACGACGGCACTGGCGCACAATATCGCAGGATTGGATGACTTCGAACTGATTGCATTCCTGGTGATCCAGGAGGCGGAATGACGGCCGCAGCGCATCCGGCCTTCATCAGTTATCCGCCCAAGGCCGCGTACGGTCGCTTGGTACCCAAGAGCAAGATCTACGAATACGGAGGAACAACTTCGAGATTGAAAGATCTTTTCGTCCGGCAGGTGGACCAGATTGTCTGGCAGTACAAGCTGGCGCCGGAGACCGTCAATCTGCCGGCCCGTCCCGGCGTGCCAGAAATTCAGGTCTTCAGCGTCCTGGTCAAAACTCAGAATCTGGAGCATGAGGTTCTGCACTGCATCGACAAGGCGGTACAGTATCCGGTCCTCTTCGAGGTGGTGCACAGTGACCGGATTCAGATAGCGGCTTGCTACAAGCGGCCTAATGAGTCCGACGCTGCCCGCTGGGTGCTATCGGAATACTTCACCACGGACTGGATTTCGGCGGAGGGTGCCCGTGCCCCACTGCCCCAGGCACTGGACTTGGCGGGCCTGTACGAGCATCTGCTGTACAGACTGATGCCCTTCGAGGCGCGACCGCAGGAGCCCTTGAAGGAACTGGTGGATCGGGCAGACCAAGTTCGCATCATCCAGCGCGAAATAGAAAGGACTGAGGCCAGACTGGGCCGAGAGGTCCAGTTCAATCGCAAGGTGGAGATCAATGCCACTTTGCGCCGTTTAAAATCAGAATGCGAAAAGCTGACGAACTGACATGGATAAATTGAAGATGCGCTCGCCGGATCTGTCCCAGGACAACATTGCCCGCATCCGCGAGCTTTTCCCAGGCTGTGTGACGGAGGTCAAAGGCGAGGACGGCGGTGTCAGGTTAGCGGTGGACTTTGATCAGTTGCGGCAGGAACTGTCGGGCTCGATAGTCGAGGGACCTCAGGAGCGTTATCAGCTGAACTGGCCCGGAAAGCGTGAGGCGCTGCTGACAGCCAACGCGCCGATCGCCAAGACGCTGAGACCGGTGCGCGGCGAGAGCGTTGACTTTGATACGACAAGGAACCTGTTTATAGAGGGGGATAATCTAGATGCGCTGAAGCTCCTGCAGGAGACTTACCTTGGTAAGGTCAAGCTCATCTATATCGATCCGCCGTATAACACGGGGCGAGACTTCATCTATGAGGATGATTTCGCGGAAGGAGTCGAGGAGTTTTTGCTGCGGTCAAACCAGGTCGATGAGAAAGGGGCGCGGCTGGTCGCCAACACTCAGGCAAACGGCAGATTCCATTCTGATTGGCTGACGATGATTTATTCAAGGCTCCGATTGGCCCGTAATTTACTTGCGGAAGATGGAGCTATTTTTATTAGCATCGACGACAATGAAATTCAAAATCTACGATGCGTATGTGAAGAGGTTTTTGGACCGGATAATTTCGTTGCAAATGTCATTTGGCACAAGATGGACGGCCCGAAGAACTCTGCAAGGCATCTGAGTGAGGATCATGATTACATCTTGCTCTATGCGAAGAATGGGGGGCTGTGGCGTCCACGCCTTCT
>DAIDKA010000030.1 GCA_027451085.1 Gammaproteobacteria bacterium | reverse complement strand
ACCGCCCTTCACAGCGGCCTTGGCGTTCTTCGCGCCGGCCTTCGCGCCGGCCCTGCCGCGGCCGAATCGCCCCCCGCGCGCCGGGGCCGCGGCCAGCAGTTCCTGACACTCTGCGAGTGTCAGGGTCCGGGGATCGCGGTCCTTGGGGATCTTGGCGTTCTTGGCCTTGTCCGTGATGTACGGTCCGAAGCGGCCGTTCAGCACCTGCACGCCGGCGTCGGCGAAGTCCAGGATGATGCGGTTGGCGTCCGCTTCCTGCTTCAGGCGGATGACCTCCAGCGCCCGCGGCAGCTCGATGGTGTACGGATCGTCCTCCTTCAGGGAGACGTATTTGTCGCCGTACTTCACGTAGGGGCCGAAGCGCCCGATGTTGGTGCTGATGCTCTTGCCATCCTCGGTCGCACCCAGGGTGCGCGGCAGCTTGAACAGCTCCAGCGCCTGGGCGGGTGTGATGGTGTCCATCTTCTGGCCCGGGCGCAGCCCCGCGAAGCGTGGTTTTTCCTCGTCGTCCTTGGTGCCGATCTGCACGAACGGCCCGAAGCGGCCCATGCGCACGCTCATGGGCTTGCCCGAGGCCGGGTCGGTGCCCAGTTCGCGCGCCTGCGCCACCTCGTCGCGCGATACCGTCTTTTCGACGGTGTCGATCTGCGTGATGAACGGCTGCCAGAACTTCTGCAGCGGCTGCGTCCACTCCTCCTCGCCGCGGGAGACGGCGTCGAGTTCGTCCTCCATGTCGGCGGTGAAGCCGTACTGCACGTACTGGTTGAAGTGCAGCGTGAGGAAGCGGCTGACGATCTTGCCGATGTCCGTCGGGATGAAGCGCCGGTTGTCCATCTCCACGTACTCGCGGTCCTGCAGCGTGGAAATGATGGATGCGTAGGTGGAGGGGCGGCCGATGCCGTGCTCCTCCAGCGCCTTGACCAGCGAGGCCTCCGAATAGCGCGGCGGTGGCTCGGTGAAATGCTGCTCCGCCTGGATGGAGTTGAGCTTCACCTGGTCGCCCTCGTTCATCACCGGCAGCACGTGGTCGGAGTCGTCCGCCTTGGCGTCGTCCAGGCCCTCCTGGTACACCGCGATGAAGCCCGGTGTCACCAGCGTCGAGCCATTGGCGCGCAGCAGGTGGCGCCCGGGACCGTCGGGGCCGGCCAGCATGTCCACCGCCACCGTGTCGAACACCGCGTGGCTCATCTGGCAGGCCACCGCGCGGCGCCAGATCAGGGAGTAAAGCCTGTAGAGGTCGTCGTCGAGCCTGCCGCGGACATCGTCCGGGGTGATCGAAGCCGATGTGGGCCGCACGGCCTCGTGGGCCTCCTGCGCATTCTTCGACTTGGTCTTGTAGAAGCGCGGCTCTGCGTCGATGGCATCGGCGCCGTACAGTTTCACCGCCACCTGGCGGATTTCCGCGATGGCTTCGGCGGCGAGAGACAATGAATCGGTGCGCATGTAGGTGATCAGGCCGACGTTGCCCTCACCGATGTCCACGCCCTCGTACAGCTGCTGCGCCAGGCGCATCGTGCGGCGGGCGTTGAACCCCAGCTTGCGGGCCGCCTCCTGCTGCAGGGTGGAGGTGGTGAACGGGGGGGCGGGGTTGCGCCTGCGCTGCTTGCGGTCCACGGCCACCACGTTGAGCGTGCCGGCCTGGCCGCTGGCGCCGGCTCCGCCGGCGGCCTGACGCAGCGTGGCTTCGACCGCGCGCGCGGCGGTCTCGTCGGTGAAGCTGAACTGCTCCACTTTCTCGCCCCGGTACTCGATCAGCTTGAGAGGGAAGGCCTGCGCCGAATGTTCGCCTTCGCCGTCGAGGGTCCAGTATTCCTGGGCCTTGAAGGCCTCGATCTCGGCCTCGCGCTCGCAGATCATGCGCAGCGCCGGGCTTTGCACGCGGCCGGCGGAGAGGCCCCGGCGCACCTTCTTCCACAACAGCGGCGAGAGGTTGAAGCCGACCAGGTAGTCCAGCGCGCGGCGTGCCTGCTGGGCGTTGACCAGTTGCGAGGACACCTCGCGCGGGTTGGCCACCGCCGCGCGGATGGCGTTCCTGGTGATCTCATGGAAGGCGACGCGGTGCACGGTGCGTTCGCCGATCTCACCGCGTTCCTTGAGCATCTCAAGCAGGTGCCAGGCGATGGCCTCGCCCTCGCGGTCAGGGTCGGTCGCCAGATACAGCGCCTTGGCTTTCTTCAGCGCCTTGCTGATGGCCTCCACATGCCGTTCGTTCTTTTCCAGCGGCTGGTAGCGCATGGCGAAGCCCTGCTTGGGGTCCACCGCGCCTTCCTTGGGAACCAGGTCGCGCACGTGGCCATAGGAGGCAAGCACCTCGAAATCCTTGCCCAGGTATTTCTTGATGGTCCGGGCCTTGGCCGGGGATTCGACGATGACCAGGTTCTCTGCCATGTGTTTGGGTTTTTGTCAGTGCCGAGACGAAAAACCGCGGGCCAGGCCGCGGATGGGTTGATACGGCGGTTGCTGCTTCAAATCAGTTGGGCGGATAACCCGAGGACTCGATCACGAGATCTTCCATGCGGGCGAACGCCTGTTCCTGTCCGGGCTGGCTCGACAGCACCATGAGCACCACCCACTTGAGCTGTTCGGCGTCCAGTTCCTCCGAGTCCAGCGCCAGCAGCCGGTCCACGACGATCTCGCGCTGCACCGGCGACAGGATCCCGATGCGTTCCAGGTCCAGCAGCTGGCCGCGGCAGGCGGTCGACAGGCGTTGTATCTCCGAGTCGGTGTACAGGCGCATGCTGGTCTGCCGGCTGGCAGGTGCCTCCTGCGTCGCCGGTTCACGTGCACCCGCGAGGTCCGCCAGCCAGTCCAGCGCGCGTTCGACGTTGGCGGGAACGAAGCCCATCAGCGCCAGGTCGCGCGCCAGGTCGTCACGCTCCGGGACCTCGGGGGTCTCCTCCAGCATGTAGTGATCGAAGACGTAGATCAGGATGTCGAGAACGCTGTTGGTCATGGAGCTTGCTTGTCAATCGCGGCGAAGCGGCCTGCGGCCCTTTTGCCCGCTTCCGCAAAACAGGATCTTTGCAGGGTCAGTTCAGGCGGAGGTACCGGCCGCCAGGCTGGGGCGCGATCCGCCCCTGGAGCTCGAGCAACAGCAACATGGACGCCACGGCCGCCGCGGACAGGCCCGTGCTACGGCTCAGGAAATCGATGCCTACAGGCTCGAAGCCAGCGGCATCTAACAGCATTTCCAGGGGCTTGTCCAATGACGGGCGTCCCTGGGAGGCGCGGGCCGGGCTGATCTGGTGGCCTGCAAGTGATTGAATTTCAGATTGAAAACCAAGATCGGACAGAAGTTCGCGCGGGTCGGTCACGGCCCTTGCGCCGTCCCGGATGAGCTGGTTGCAGCCCTCGGCCAGAGGATCACGGATGCTGCCTGGTATGGCAAACAGGGGTCGGCCCTGGGTGCGGGCATGGTGCGCCGTGATCAGGGAACCGCTGCCCGGGCGCGCTTCCACCACCAGCACTGCAACAGCGAGGGCACTGATCAGGGCGTTGCGCCCTGGGAAGAACTGCCGCCGGGGACTGTGGCCGTCGGGATGGATGCTGGCGAGGGCACCACAGGCCTGGATCCGCCGGGCGAGCTTCAGGTTGTGGGCCGGGTAGACCCGGTCCAGCCCGTGGGCGCACAACGCAACGGTCGCGCCGCCGCCGCACAGCGCGCCTTCGTGGCCCGCGGTGTCGATTCCGGTGGCAAGCCCGCTGGTCACGGTGAGTCCGGCTCCGGCCAGGGTGGACGCAAACGCGAACGCCGTGGCGCGACCTGCCGCAGAGGCTGTGCGGGCGCCTACGATGGCGATCTGGGGCGTGGACAGCACCGCGGGCGAACCGCGAACGTACAGCAGCGACGGCGGGCGGGGCAGCTGTAACAGCTGTGATGGATAGTCCGGCGCTCCGCGTTCCAGGACGAGGGTGCCCGGGGTGCGAGGTCCGGTTCCAGGGTCACAGTCATGCTCCATGGGTCGAGCATGCGCCGCGCCGCCCGGACAGGGCTGCGCGCGACGTACGGGCTGCTGCTACGGGTTGTGGACGACGTCCAGAACGCGCATCTGCCGGGAAGCGCCAACCACCAGGGCGTAGCTCATCCGGTCGTAGGACTTGAACACCAGCAATGTGCCCGCGCGTTCACCGGGCAGGCGGACGTTGTGACTGAACATGAACTCCAGTTTGCCATCGCCGGCGCTCACGCCATGGTCCTCGGCAAGATAGCCGGCCTCGTTGATGGCCAGCACGGTGCCCGGACCGACGCCGTCGCGATCACCGCGGTTGATGACCACAATGTCGTACTGGCCGAAGGTGTCCGTGCCGTCGCCGGTGCCGTCCACCATGGCGATGATCTGGCCCTTGAGCGGGTGCGCCGGCGCGTGCGGAGTGAAGTTCAGGGGCGTCGTGGCCGAATCCGGCACCATGGGATCACCGCTCAGCGTCTCGCGCGCCGAATCCACCAGGACGGTCTTGGTGATCCTGGCCGGGCGCTGCACCACGGCGGTGCCGGCGTAGACGCCTTCGTATCCCAGCGTCTTGCCATCCTCGGGGTCGACGATGGCCTGGCCGACGTGCACGACGCTGTAGCGCGCCCCCACTGCTGCGTCCTTCAAGCCACGCGCGTAGACCACGTAGCCGGTGCCGGCAGCCTGGTGTTCGTCGTCGAACCCCAGGACGTAGGGCGCGTTCTTGATTTCTTCCTTCGCCAGCAGCGATGGGCGGCTGAGAAAAGCCGCGATCGAAGCGTACGGAATGGTCGGTACCGCCGTGTCCAGCGGATCGGCGCGCAATTGCGGGTGCAGTCGCAGCGGGCTGGCCGTCCCCAGGATGATCTGCGGCCGGCCGTCGGCGCCGCGGGCGAGCACGAGCACGTCGCCGGGATAAATAAGATGCGGATTCTTGATGTCCGGATTGACGTACCAGATCTCCGGCCAGGTCCACGGGTTCTTCAGGAACAGGCCGGCGATGTCCCAGAGGGTGTCGCCGCGCTTGACCGTGTACTGCTTCGGCGCATCCGGCCGCAGCAGGTCCTGGGTGGAGGTGACCTGCACCGTCGGCGCACCGGCGGTGGCGCCTGCAGCCTGGATGGCGGCCTCGGTGGCGGTGAGGGTCTGCGGGGCACGCACCTCGGGCCCGGTGGCCTGCGGGGCCGCGACATCTTCCTGGGGCGCCGAAGCGCATCCGGCGAGTGTTCCCGCGAAGGCGATCGTGGCGGCCAGACCCAGGGTCAGGCTGGACTTGTGTGGGTGACTGGACATCAATTCTCCCCTCCTCAACCTTCGGGGTGGGGCAGCAGCCCGGCTGTTATAATCGTGCTTGCCCGCCAGCACATGACCTGTTGCCAAGTTTGTGCGCTGGTTCACGTGCCCGCAAGGCCCGCAAGGCCCGCAAGGCCTGTACGGCCCACATACTACCTGCTTCCGACGCCATGGCACTCCTTACCATCCTGGAATACCCTGACCCCCGTCTGCGCACCCGCGCCGAGCCGGTGGCGCAGTTCGATGACGCCCTGCAGCGCCGCATCGACGACATGTTCGAGACCATGTACGCAGCACCCGGCATCGGCCTGGCCGCCAGCCAGATCGACTGGCATCACCGTCTCATCGTCATCGATGTGTCCGAGGACAGGAGTGAACCGCTGGTGTTCATCAACCCGGAAATCCTCAGCAGGCAGGGAAAAGCCAAGACTGAAGAGGGATGTCTGTCCGTTCCGGGTGTTTTCGACGATGTTCAGCGCGCCGAACAGGTGCGCGTGCGAGCCCTGGACCGGACAGGTGCCGTGTTCGAGCGCGACCTCGATGGGATGCTCGGGGTCTGCCTGCAGCATGAGATGGATCATCTCGACGGCAAGCTGTTCGTGGACTACCTGTCCGACCTCAAGCGCGACCGCATCCGCAAAAAGCTCGAGAAGGACCGCAAGGAGCGCGCCGCCCGCCGGGCGGCGGACACCGCACAGGGTCACCGGGCGCTTTGACCTTGCGCATCGCCTTTGCCGGCACGCCGGATTTCGCGGTGCCGCCGCTCGACGCGCTGGTGGCGTCCGGCCATCCGGTCGTGGGCGTGCTGACCCAGCCGGATCGGCCCAAGGGCCGCGGCCGTGCGCTAGCCGCCAGCCCGGTGAAGGATGCCGCGCTGCGCCGCGGCCTCGCCGTGCACCAGCCGCAGAGCCTGAAGACCCCGGAAGGACAGGCGGTGCTGCGCGAACTGGCGCCCGACCTGCTGGTGGTGGTGGCGTACGGGCAGCTCCTGCCGCCCGCGGCGCTGACCATCCCGAGGCTGGGCTGCATCAACATCCACGCCTCCCTGCTGCCGCGCTGGCGCGGTGCGGCGCCCATCCAGCGCGCGATCCTGGCCGGCGATGCCGCCACCGGCGTCACCCTGATGCAGATGGATACCGGCCTGGATACCGGCGCCATGCTGCTGCAGGAGCAATGGCCCATCCCTGCGGGTGCGACCGCCGGCCAGCTGGATGAGCAATTGAGCCTGCTGGGCGCCGGGGCGCTGATGCGCCTGTTGCCGCAGCTTGAGGCCGGCGGTGTGCATGCCGTGCCGCAGCCGGCACAAGGGATCACTTATGCAGCCAAGCTGGACAAGGCTGAAGCCCGCATCGACTGGTCTGCCGACGCGGACGCGATCGCGCGCCAGGTCCGTGCCTTCAATCCCAGGCCAGTGGCTGACACGCTGTTCGGAAGCGGACGCGAACAGCTGCGTATATACGAGGCGCAGGCCCTGCCGTCCTCGCGCGCGGCTGTGCCCGGTGCAGTGCTGGGACTCGAAGGTGAGGCACTGGTGGTGGCCTGCGGCCAGGGCAGGCTGCATGTGACGCGCGTGCAGCGGGCCGGGCGCAACGCGGTCAGCGGCCGGGAGTTCTTCAGATATCTTGAGGGAATCGGCGCTGCCGCGGGGAGGCTGGGATAGCCGCGCCCGGACCCCGCACCGAGGCGCTGGCGCAGGCGGCCCGAGCCGTGGCGGCCGTGCGGCGCGGGCGCTCCGCCGATGCGTTGCTGGTGGATGCCGCAGAGCCGGCTGAGATTGCGGGCCGGGCCGCCGTGCGCGCCATCACCCTGGGCAGCCTGCGCTGGTACCTGCGGCTGGCCCCGGCGGTCGAGTCGCTGCTGGCGCGCAAGCGCGGCATGGACCCGCTACTGCATGCGCTGCTGATCGTCGCTGCGCACCAGGTCGAGTACTCGCGCAATCCACCCGAACGCACGGTGCATGAGGCCGTTGAGTCCGCGCGGGTGCTGGGTCATGCCCATGCCGCCGGCATGGTGAACGCCGTCCTGCGGCGCTTTGCCACACAAAGGAAGGAGCTGTTCGCGGCTGTCGACACCGATCCGGCCGCGGCCACCGCCCATCCCGCCTGGCTGGTCGAGGTCCTCAGGAGCGCCTGGCCGCAGCAGTGGCGCACCATCCTCGAAGCCAACAACGCCCATCCACCCCTGACACTGCGCGTGGACCTGTCGCGCACGACGGTGGCCGCCTTTCTGGACGAGTTGCGCGCGGCCGGTCTGGAAGGTCAGGCGCTGTCCTGGACGCCAGCGGCGGTGCAGCTGTCCGCGCCGCTGCCGGTGCAGGGCATACCGGGTTTTGCCGCTGGCCGCGTATCGGTGCAGGATGCGGGCGCGCAGCTGGCCGCCGAACTGCTGGAGGCGCAAGCCGGCATGCATGTGCTGGACGCCTGCGCCGCGCCTGGCGGCAAGACCCTGCATATCCTCGAGCGCACACCGGGCCTCGCCGGCCTTGTGGCCGCCGACGTCGATGCCGCGCGGCTTACGCGGGTGCGCGAGAACCTCGATCGCGCCGGCCGCACCGCCCGCCTGCTGGCCGTGGACATGGCGCATGTGGTGCAAGGTGGCGCAGGCTGCGAGGAGCTGGCCCGGCCTTTCGATCGCATCCTGCTGGACGCGCCGTGTTCGGCGACCGGCGTGATCCGGCGCCATCCTGACATCAAGCTGCTGCGCAGGCGCAGTGACCTCGAACCGCTGGCCGCCACGCAGCTTGCGGTTCTGAGGCGGTGCTTCAGCCTGCTTGCGGCAGGCGGCCGCCTGCTCTACTGCACCTGTTCAGTTTTTCCGCAGGAGAACGAATCGGTGCTCGGCCGGTTCCTGGATGCAGAGCCTGCCGCGCAGATTGCCGGGCCGGCGCCGCTTGCGCTGCGGGCGCCCGGCGCCATCGGGCTGCGCCACGGGGTGCAACTGCTGCCCGGGGCGCAGGCGGGCACGGATGGGTTCTATTATGCTTGCATTACAAAATCATGAACACCGCAACCGCCGCCATTGCACGCACTTCCCCCTCCAGGCTCCTGCAGGTACTGGTGGCCGTCCTGATGCTGTCTGGTTTTGTCTGCGTGGGGCGGGCGGACACCCTGGATGGGGTGCTGCAGGTCGAGTCGGCCGTGGTCGACCTCGACAAGGGTGTGTTCCAGCTCGGCGCCCACATTGATTACCCGATGAGCGATGCCATCAGCAACGCCCTGCGCGATGGCGTGCCGCTGGTGTTCGATGTGGAGACGCGCATCGAGCGGACGCGGCGCCTGTGGATGGACGCGACCGTCGTCGATCTCACCCTGCGCCGCGATCTGATCTACCACACCGTCAGCGACCGTTACATCGTGACCGACCGGCAGAGCGGCGACCAGCAGACCTTCGCCACCCTGGATGCCGCCCTCATGTACCTGGGTACCGTGCAGAACTGGCCGGTGCTGGTGGAGTCGCAACTGGAGCCCGGTGAGCATTACACCGTCAGTGTGCGCGCCGGCATCCGCCGCGGCCGCCTGTCGGCTTCGCTGCGGGCGCTGCTTTTCTGGACTGACGACTGGAACCGTGTGAGCAGCTGGTACACATGGTCCCTCACGAACTGAAACCTGTGCTGCGTGGCTGGGGCCGCTGGGGCCCCTGGGTGCAGGTCACGCTGTGGACCGCCATCGGCGCCGGTATCCTGCTGCTGCTGGCGGAGAGCGTCCGCAACACCTCCGAGTTCAGCCGCCTGCAGCCGTGGATCCTGCTGCTGAATCTGGTCGGCGTGCTGGGCCTGATCGTGCTGATCACGCGCAAGATCTGGCAGCTGGTGGCG
>DAIDKA010000029.1 GCA_027451085.1 Gammaproteobacteria bacterium | reverse complement strand
ATCTGGTCGTACGCCATGTACGAACCGCCGTTCGTCTCGGCCATCACCTTCGTCAACGCCGCCGTCAGCGTCGTCTTGCCGTGGTCAACGTGACCAATCGTGCCCACGTTCACGTGCGGCTTGGTGCGTTCAAATTTCTCTTTCGACATGACCGGATCCTTGCGTTGGGGCGGTTGGGTTGCGGGGTGGGGATTCTCTAGAATTTCATGATGGAGTCCGCGATCTGCGGCGGGACCTCCACGTACCTGGCGAATTCCATGGTGAACGTCGCCCGGCCCTGGCTCATGGAGCGCACGGTCGTGGCATAGCCGAACATCTCGGCGAGCGGCACCTCGGCGGTGATGATCTTGCCCGAGGGCGAATCATCCATGCCGGAGATCTGGCCGCGCCGGCGGTTGAGGTCGCCGATGACGTCGCCGGAATACTCCTCCGGGGTCACCACCTCGACCTTCATGATGGGCTCCAGGATGGCGGGACTGGCGCGCCGGAAGCCCTCCTTGAAGCCCATCGAGCCTGCGATCTTGAAGGCCAGCTCGTTGGAGTCGACGTCGTGGTAGGAGCCGTCGAACAGGGTGACCTTGACGTCCACCACGGGGTAGCCGGCCATCACGCCCGTATCCACGGCTTCCTTGATGCCCTTGTCGACCGCCGGGATGAACTCCCGGGGGATCGCCCCGCCGGCGATGCCGTTGACGAACTCGTAGCCCTTGCCGGCCTCGTTGGGCTCGATCTTCAGCCACACGTGGCCGTACTGGCCGCGGCCGCCGGACTGGCGCACGAACTTGCCCTCGGCCTCCACCGTGCCGCGGATCGTCTCGCGGTAGGCCACCTGGGGCTTGCCCACGTTGGCCTCGACCTTGAACTCGCGCTTCATGCGGTCGACGATGATCTCGAGGTGCAGCTCGCCCATGCCGGCGATGATGGTCTGCCCGGACTCCGGGTCGGTGCTCATGCGGAAGGAGGGATCCTCCTTCGCCAGGCGCTGCAGGGCCAGGCCCATCTTCTCCTGGTCGACCTTGGTCTTCGGCTCGATGGCGACCGAGATCACCGGCGCCGGGAACACGATCTTCTCCAGCGTGACCGGCTTGTCCGGATCGCACAGCGTGTCGCCGGTGAAGACGTCCTTGAGGCCGACCGCCGCGGCGATGTCCCCGGCGCGGACCTCCTTGATCTCGGTGCGCTCGCTGGCGTGCATCTGCAGCAGCCGGCCGATGCGCTCCTTGCGGTCCTTGCTGGGGACGTAGACGGTGTCATTGCAGCTGAGCGTGCCGGAATAGACGCGGAAGAACGTCAGGCTGCCGACGAAGGGGTCGTTGAGGATCTTGAAGGCCAGCGCCGCGAACGGCGCGTCGTCATCGGCCCGGCGCGTCGCCGGCCCGCCCCGGGCGTCGAGGCCCTTCACGTCCGGCATGTCCACCGGGGAGGGCATGTAGTCGATGATGGCGTCCAGCAGCGCCTGCACGCCCTTGTTCTTGAAGGCCGTGCCGCACATGACCAGCACGATCTCGTTGCGGATCGAGCGCGCGCGCAGGCCGGCGCGGATCTCCTCCTCCGTGAGCTCCCCGCCCTCCAGGTACTTGTTGGTCAGGGTCTCGCTGGCCTCCGCCGCCGCCTCGACCAACCTCGTGCGGTACTCGGCCGCCTGCCCCGCGAGCCCTTCGGGGATGTCGCGGAACTCGAACTTCATGCCCTGGGTCGCCATGTCCCAGTAGATGGCCTTCATCCGCACCAGGTCGACCACGCCCTCGAAGCCGTCCTCCGCGCCGATGGGGATCTGGATCGGCACGGGGTTGCCCCGCAGGCGGTTCCTGATCTGGTCGATGCAGCGGAAGAAATCGGCGCCCGCGCGGTCCATCTTGTTGACGAACGCGATGCGCGGGACGGCGTAGCGGTTCATCTGCCGCCACACGGTCTCGGACTGGGGCTGCACGCCGGAGACGGCGCAGAACAGCGCCACCGCGCTGTCCAGCACCCGCAGGGAACGCTCCACCTCGATGGTGAAGTCGACGTGCCCCGGGGTGTCGATGATGTTGATCCGGTGCTGGGGATGGCTGTTGTCCATCCCCTTCCAGAAACAGGTGGTGGCGGCCGCGGTGATGGTGATCCCCCGCTCCTGCTCCTGCTCCATGTAGTCCATGACGGCCGCGCCGTCATGGACCTCGCCGATCTTGTGCGACACCCCCGTGTAGAACAGGATGCGCTCGGTCGTCGTCGTCTTCCCCGCGTCAATGTGCGCGGAGATGCCGATATTGCGATACCGCTCTATGGGGGTTGTGCGGGGCACGGTTCAAAGGCGCGGCCGGCAGGCTTACCAGCGGTAGTGCGCGAAGGCCTTGTTGGCCTCGGCCATGCGGTGCGTGTCCTCGCGCTTGCGCACGGCCGAACCGCGGTTCTCGGCCGCGTCCAGCAGCTCGTGCGCCAGGCGGAAGGCCATGGACTTCTCCGAGCGGGCACGCGCGGCCTCGATCATCCAGCGCATCGCCAGGGTCTGGCGGCGGGTGGAACGCACCTCGACCGGCACCTGGTAGGTCGCGCCGCCGACGCGGCGGGACTTCACCTCGACCATCGGCTTGACGTTGTCGAGGGCCTGGGAGAGGACCTCGATCGACTCCGGGCCCTTCTTGCCGGTCTTCTCGGCAATGCGGTCCAGGGCGCCGTAGATGATGCGCTCGGCCGCGGACTTCTTGCCGCTCTTCATGATCACGTTCATGAACTTGGCAAGCATGAGGTTGTTGAACTTCGGGTCCGGAAGAATTTCGCGGACGGGAGCTTGTGCTCTGCGGGACATGATGGAAACTCCTTACCGGATCACTTCTTCGGGCGCTTGGCGCCGTACTTGGAGCGGCCCTGCTTGCGCTCGCCCACGCCGGCGCAGTCCAGCGAGCCGCGGATGGTGTGGTAGCGCACGCCGGGCAGGTCCTTGACGCGGCCGCCGCGGATCAGCACCACCGAGTGCTCCTGCAGGTTGTGGCCTTCGCCGCCGATGTAGCTGGTGACCTCGAAGCCGTTGGTCAGGCGCACGCGGCAGACCTTGCGCAGCGCGGAGTTGGGCTTCTTCGGCGTGACGGTGTACACGCGCGTGCAGACGCCGCGCTTCTGGGGCGCGGCGTTGAGCGCCGGCACCTTGGTCTTTTCCACCGCCTGGCGGCGGGGGGACCGGATGAGCTGACCTGTGGTGGCCATCGATTCTCCAATAATCTTGCACTGCCCTTAGACGAAACACCGGACCGCCCTGGCGTGGGAGTCCGGTGCAGCTGGTGCGCCTCGAGGGCTTCGGTTTCCGGCCCGGGGCACGTTGCCCGGACCGACAAAGGCCGGCGATTCTAGGTACCGGCCCGAACCCTGTCAACCAGGCCGGGAGCGGCGCGCTCC
>DAIDKA010000028.1 GCA_027451085.1 Gammaproteobacteria bacterium | reverse complement strand
TGTGACCCCCATGCGGCCTTCCTCCGGGCGGAACAGCTGAGTGAAGTCCACGAAGCCGGCGCCTTTCAGGCTGCCGATGATGTCCGTCATGCGCGCACGCACCGACAGGCGTTCGCGCTGGATGTGGTGGTGCTTGAACAGCTCGGTGCGCACCACGACGTCCTTGAAGGCCAGCAGCATCTCCTGCAGCGTGACCTGCGGCACCAGCTTGACGACCTTGCGGTCCGGCGCCTCCGCCGCCACCTCGAACACATCGCGCTCCAGCCGCGGGAGCACATCGATGTTCTCGGCCGCGCGCTTGAAGCGCTCGTACTCCTGCAGCCGACGCACCAGCTCGGCGCGCGGGTCCTCCTCGGTGCCGTCCTCCGCCTTGGTGGCGCGCGGCAGCAGCATGCGCGACTTGATCTCCGCCAGCGTGGCGGCCATCACCAGGTATTCACCGGCCAGTTCGAGCTGCAGGTCCTCCATCAGCTCGATGTACAGCATGTACTGCCGCGTGATCTCCGTCAGCGGAATGTCCAGCACGTCCAGGTTCTGGCGGCGGATCAGGTACAGCAGCAGGTCGAGCGGCCCCTCGAAGGCTTCGAGGATGATCTCCAGCGCCTGCGGCGGAATGTACAGATCACGCGGCAGCTGGGTCAGTGGCTCGCCGTTGACGATGGCGAACGGCATCTCGACCTGCTCCCGGACAACCGCCTCCGCTGTGGCTGCGGACGCGGCGGCCACGTCCGCGGCCGGCTGCGGAGCCTCATTGCAGACCACGACGGTCAGATCCGGTTTGGGCACGGGGTTTCCTCGGCAGGTACTTGGCAGATCAACCGGCACGCAGGTGCATGACGCGCCGGACTTCATCCAGGGTCTCGCGTGCCGCCTCGCGCGCCTTCTCGGCGCCCTCGCTGACGATGCCGCTGATGAGGTCCGGCTGCTCCTCGAATTCCTGGGCGCGCTTGCGCATGCCGCGGATTTGCGCGACCAGCTTGTCGATCATGGGCTTCTTGCAATCCAGGCAGCCGATGCCGGCGCTGCGGCAGCCCTCGTTCACCCACTGGCGGGTGGTTTCGTCGGAGTAGATCCTGTGCAGGTCCCACACCGGGCATTTGTCCGGATCGCCCGGATCGGTACGGCGCACGCGCGCCGGGTCCGTGACCATGGCGCGCAGCTTCTTCTCCACGGTATCCGGATCGTCCCGCAGGCCGATGGTGTTGCCGTAGGACTTGGACATCTTGCGTCCATCGAGGCCCGGGACCCTCGGCGTCGGCGTCAGGAGCACCTGTGGCTCGGGCAGGATGCTGACCCCGCCGCCCTCCAGGTAGCCCAGCAGCCGCTCGCGGTCGGCCACGGTGATGCGGTTGTTGTCCTGCACCAGGGTGCGGGCCCGCTCCAGCGCATCACCGGCGCCGGTCTCCTGCCAGGTGCGGCGCAGGTCGCGGTACAGCGTCGCGTTGCGTCCCCCCAGTCCTTTGATCGCCTTTTCGACCTTGGCTTCGAAGTCCGGCTCGCGCCCATAGAAGTGATTGAAGCGCCGCGCCACCTCGCGCGTGATCTCCACGTGCGCGACCTGGTCCTCGCCCACCGGCACATAGGCCGGCCGGTACAGCAGGATGTCGGCGCTCTGCAGCAGCGGATATCCCAGGAAACCGTAGGTTGCCAGGTCCTTCTCCTTCAGCTGGGCCTGCTGGTCCTTGTAGGTCGGAACCCGCTCCAGCCAGGACAGCGGCGTGATCATGGACAGCAGCAGGTGCAGTTCAGCGTGCTCCGGCACGTGCGATTGCACGAACAGCGTGGCGACCCCGGGATTGAGTCCGGCGGCAAGCCAGTCCACGACCACCGTATGAATGAATTCCTGCAGGCGGCCGGTGTCCTCGTAACCCGTGGTCAGGGCATGCCAGTCCGCCACGAAAAAGTAGCAGTCGTACTGGTACTGCAGTTCGACCCAGTTACGCAGCGCACCGTGGTAGTTACCCAGGTGCAGGGGCCCCGTGGGGCGCATGCCGGACAGAACCCGGCGGGTTTGGGGAGTGACGCTCATTGAGCGCCCGATTATAGGCCATGGCAGAAACGGGCCAGCGGCCGTTTCTGCCTCCGGGCAAGGTGTCAGTCCTGCTCCAGGCCGAACTGGCGCACGTCGCCCCGGCCGCGGCGCAGCACCACCGGCGGGTCCACCGCCATGTCGATCACCGTGGTGGGGGCGATGCCGCAATGCCCGCCGTCCAGCACCGCATCCACCTGGTGTTCCAGGCGGCTGCGGATCTCGACGCCGTCGGTCAGCGGCAGTTCGTCCCCGGGCAGCATCAACGTCGAGGACATCAGCGGTTCGCCCAGTTCCGCCAGCAGCAGCTGGGGCACGGGATGCTCCGGGATGCGCACCCCCACCGTGCGGCGCTTTTCATGCTGCAGCCGCCGCGGTGTCTCCCGGGTGGCGGGCAGCAGGAAGGTATAGGGCCCGGGCGTGCAGGACTTGATCAGGCGGAACTGCGGGGTCTCGATCCGCACAAAGCGCGCGGCTTCCGCCACATCGCGGCACAACAGGGTGAAGTGGTGGTCCCGGTCCGCCTGGCGGATGCGCCGCACCCGCTCCAGCGCCGCCTTGTCCCCGATGTGGCAACCCAGGGCATAGCAGGAGTCCGTGGGATAGGCGATGACCCCGCCCTGGCGCACGATATCCACCGCCCGGCGGATCAGCCGCAGCTGCGGATTGACGGGATGTAACTCGAAATACTGGCTCATTGGGCTATCATTCGGCTCTCATCATGCAAACCCTGCTGGAATTCGCTCCGGTCCTCGCATTCTGCGTGGCCTATTATCTGCGCGGCATCTACTTCGCCACCACGGTGCTGATGGCGGGCATGGCGCTGCTGCTGCTGGTGGACTATGCCCGTACGCGGCGCATTCCCGCCACGCACGGCCTGTCGGCCCTGCTGGTGTTCATCTTCGGCGCCGCCACCCTGATCCTGCACAACGAGCGCTTCATCCAGTGGAAACCCACGGTGTTCTTCTGGCTGGCGAGCGCCGCGTTCCTGGGCAGCTTCTGGTTCGGGGAACGCACCCTGGTTGAGCGTTTTCTGTCCAACGCGCTGGGCAGCCCCGTCGCGGTATCGCGCACCACCTGGGGACGCCTGAACGCCCTGTGGGTGATATTCTACGCCGTGCTCGGCGCACTGAACCTGCTGGTGGCGTTCAACGCCAGCGAACGCGCCTGGGTGAACTTCAAGGTTTTCGGCCTCACCCTGCTCACCGCCCTCTTCGTCGGCAGCCAGCTGGTGTGGCTGTCGCGCCGTCTCGAGCCTGAAGCCCAGGTTTCATGACAGCCGCAGAGCTGGCCGAAAAACGGCTGCAGCTGATCCGGGCGGCCCTGACCACCCGCCTGCAGCCGCTGCAGCTGGACATCCGCGACGAC
>DAIDKA010000027.1 GCA_027451085.1 Gammaproteobacteria bacterium | reverse complement strand
AGCGTCAGGCCCTTGGTGGGCAGCACGCCCATGTTAACGCCGATGTTCACAAAAGCCTGCACACCGACCCAGATGCCGAAACCGGCGGCGACGTAGGCCGCGAACTTCAGGCCCTGGTCCACCGCCATGCGCGCGATGGCGAGCGCCCGCCAGGCCAGGGCCACGAACAGTCCCAGGGTCAGGAGCACACCGGCCAGACCCAGCTCCTCGGCCAGCACCGCGAACAGGAAGTCGCTGTGCGCCTCGGGCAGGTAGAAAAGCTTCTGCACGCTGCTGCCCAGCCCGACGCCGAACCACTGCCCGCGGCCGATGGCGATCAGCGATTGCACCAGCTGGAAGCCGGTGTCAAACGGATGATCGAAGGGGTGCAGAAAGCCGGTGACGCGTTTCAGGCGGTAGGCGGCGGTGAACACCAGCAGCACGAAGGCTCCCGCCGCCCCCAGCAGGCCCAGGACGACCCAGCGCAGCTGCGCGCCGGCCAGGAACAGCAGCGCGAATCCCGTGGCGAACAGCACCGTGGCGGCACCCATGTCCGGCTCCATGAGCAGCAGCAGCACCGCAACGGCCAGCACGCCCAATGGCTTGAGCAGCCCCCGGGCCGTGCTGCGCAGCTCATCCTCGCGGCGCACCGCGTAGCTTGCGACGTACAGCAGCAGCAGCACCCTGGCGGCTTCGGAGGCCTGGAAGGCCAGCGCGCCTACCTGCAGCCAGCGACGACTGCCATGACTGCGGTGGCCGAGCCCGGGAACCAGCACGGCCAGCAGCAACAGGAAACCCACGATCAGAAGCGGCGTCGCCAGGCGCTCCAGCCGGTCGATCCCCAGCCAGAACACCAGCACCGCGCCGGCCAGTCCCACCCCGAGGAACAGCAGCTGGTGCTCCAGGAAGTAGAAGCTCGACGCCCCGCTGCCGCTGGCCACCGACATCGAGGCCGAGGTCACCATGACCAACCCCAGCAGCAGGATGCAGGCCACGATGGCGACGGTCCACGAATCCAGGCGCACGCCACCCCCGGCGCCACGGGTGCGGGCCATTGACGCTCTCATGGCACCGGCCGGGACGCTCATGTCGCCAGCTCCCGCACGGCGCTGGCGAACACTTCGCCGCGGTGCGCGTAGTTGCGGAACATGTCGAGGCTCGCGCACGCGGGCGACAGCAGCACGGTGTCGCCGGGACGGGCCGCGCGAGCCGCGGCGCGCACCGCCGCGGGCAGGCTCTCACGGCGTTCGGTGCTGCAGGCGCCGGCAAGCGCGGCTTCAATGGCCGGGGCGTCGCGGCCGATGAGCACCGTGTGACGCACCTTGCCGTGAAAGGCGGCGGCCAGGGGCTTGAAGTCCTGCGCCTTGCCATCGCCGCCTGCGATCACCACCAGCGGTCCGGACAGGCCTGCCACCGCCGCCAGTGTGGCGCCGACGTTGGTACCCTTGGAGTCATCCACATAGGTGACCCCGTCGATGTCCGCCACCCACTGCGATCGGTGCGGCAGGCCTGGAAACTCGGCCAGTTCCGCCAGCATGGCGCTCATGGGCAGTCCCGCGGCCTCACCCAGCGCCAGCGCGGCCAGCGCATTGGCTGCGTTGTGCAGGCCCTTGAGCTTCATGTCCGACAGCGGCATCAGCTGCTCACCGTGGCGCATCAGCCACCGGCCCTCTGCGCCGCCGCCACCGAGGCAGTAATCAGCCGCATCGGCGTGCAGCGAGAAGGTCACGATCCTGGCCGCCTGGTGCGGCATGGCCGCCACCAGCACGTCGTCCAGGTTCACCACCGCCGTATCACAGCGGTTGAAGATGCGCGCCTTGGCATCGGCGTACTGCGCCACCGAGGCATAGCGGTCCAGGTGATCGGGTGTGACGTTCAGCACGGTGGCGGCCACCGGCGCCAGCGAGGAGACCGTCTCCAGCTGGTAGCTCGACAGCTCCAGCACGTACAGGTCCGTGGCCTGCGGGGACTGCTGCGCGGCCTGCAGCAGGTCCAGCACCGGCGTGCCCAGGTTGCCGCCCACACGCACGCGCAGACCCGCGCGCTCGGCCATGCGACCCACCAGTGTCGTCACCGTGCTCTTGCCGTTGGTGCCCGTGATCGCCACCACCGGTGAATTCACGGACAGCGCGAACAGTTCCACATCGCCGTAGACCGGCAGGCCCCGCTCGCGGGCCGCCTGGAAGAACGGCTCCGCCAGCGACACGCCGGGGGAAGTCACCACGCACACGGCACCATCGAGCAGTGCGGCATCAAGGCATCCGAAGCTCGTCTGTATGGAACGATCGAGCGCAGCAAGCTCCGCGCGGCCGGGGGGCTCGGCGCGCGAGTCCGTGACCGCGATCTTCCAGCCATGGGCATGCAGGTAACGGGCGCACGACAGCCCCGTGATCCCGAGGCCCACGATGACGGCGGAAGACGGCTTTTGACGGATGACGTTCATTTATATGTATGTGCCACGGGTCCTCAGCGCACCTTCAGCGTGGACAGGCCCAGGAGCACCAGCAGCAAGGTGATGATCCAGAAGCGCACGATGACCTTGGGCTCCGGCCAGCCCTTGAGCTCGAAGTGATGATGGATCGGCGCCATCCTGAAGATGCGCTTGCCGGTCAGCTTGAAGGATGCCACCTGCATCACCACCGAGGCGGTCTCCACCACGAACACCCCGCCCATCACCAGCGCCACCAGTTCCTGGCGCACGATCACGGCGATGACCCCCAGCGCACCACCGATGGCGAGCGCACCCACATCCCCCATGAACACCTCCGCCGGGTAGGTGTTGAACCAGAGGAATCCCAGGCCCGCACCGGACAACGCGGTGCAGAAGATCAGCACCTCGCCGGCGCGCGGGACGGATGGAATGGCCAGGTACTCGGCGAACTTGGCATTGCCGCTGCAGTAGGCGAACAGGCCGAGCGCCGCGCTCACCATCACGGACGGCATGATGGCCAGTCCGTCCAGGCCGTCGGTGAGGTTCACCGCATTGCTCATGCCGACGATCATGAGGTAGGCCAGCAGGATGAAG
>DAIDKA010000026.1 GCA_027451085.1 Gammaproteobacteria bacterium | reverse complement strand
AAACAGCGCGAAGCGGGGCAATAACTATGCCTGTCCGCGACAGACTGGGTGGTCAGTGCGGCGGCGATCAGGCCCTCGCGGATCACGCCCTTGATGGAGGCACGGACGAAGATCGATTGATCGGCGATGGGCTTGATCTGCAGGCTGTCCGGCAGGGAGGGTTTCAGCTCCTGCAGGGTCTCGCGGATCCCGGCGATGATGTCGAGCGTGGAGGTCTGGCCGTTCTTGAGCACGTTCATCAGCACCGAGCGGTTGCCGTCCACGTGCACGATGTTGGTCTGCACCGCGCCGCCATTGCGCACGTGCGCGACGTCACGCATGTAGACCATGGCGCCGTTCGAGGTCTTGATCGGCAGGTCCGCCAGGTCGCCGAGCTTCGAGGGCGCGTTGTTCAGGTTGATGGTGTACTCGAAGTCGCCGATTTTCTCAGTGCCGGCCGGTGTGAGGATGTTCTGCGCGGCGAGCGCATTGGCCACGTCCAGGCCCGTGAGGCCCCGCGCCTGCATCGCCGCCGTGTCCAGGTCGAACATCACCTGTGGCGTCTTGCCGCCGAAGGGAAACGGTATGGCGGCGCCCTCGACCGTCACCAGGCGGGTGCGCAGGAAATTCATGCCGAGATCCGTGAGCTGCTGCTCGGACAGACCCTTGCCGGACAGCGCCAGCTGGATGATGGGCACGGTGGAGGCGTTGTAGTTGACGATCAGCGGCGGGGTTTCACCCGCCGGCAACTGCTTGATGATGGTCTGGGAGATGGCCGAGACCTGTGCATTGGCCACGGCAATGTCGGTCTTGGGATGGAAGAAGATCTTGGTGATGCCGTAGGTGGTGTAGGACGTGGCCTCGGTGTGCTCGACGTCGTTCACGGTCGTGGGCACGGCGCGCTCGAAGGGCGTCTGGATGCGGCCCACCATCTGGTCCGGCGACAACCCCTGGTACTGCCAGGCCACCGCGATGATGGGAATGTTGATGTTAGGGAAGATGTCGACCGGCATGCGCAGCGCCGCCATGACGCCAGCCAGCAGGATGAGCATCGCCAGCACGACAAAGGTGTACGGCCGGCTCAGCGCGATTCGGACTATCGCGAGCATGGGTGTTTCAACAGCAGCAGGAGATTGACTTCATTGTGTTCCAGGTCCCTGATACGCAAGCTGCATCAATGAGTTAATTCCAGTTAATGGGTGCATTGCAGACGATTACCGGCGCGATGCATTTGACGGATAATGACGGTAAACAACGCGCTTTCCAAAGCCTGTGAGGGGGGATCATGCGAGCGATGAAGGTTCCGTTGCTGGCGGCAGCCCTGCTGTGCGGCACATTCGGTCATCAGGCTCATGCCGCGACGGTCGCGGATTGTGCCAGGCTGTCGCAGCTGAAGCTGCCCGGCACCACGCTGCAGGCGGCGGTGGAGCAGGGGCCGCAGTTCACGCCGCCGGCTCCGCCGGGTGCCTCGATGGCCGGGCAGTCGGCCCCGGTCGCCGCGGCAGCGGTTGCGCCGGACCCGTTGTATTCCAACCTGCCCCCGTTCTGCCGGGTCCAGGGTACCATCCGCCCGGTTCCGGGTTCGGACATCCGCTTCGAGGTCTGGTTGCCGCTTGCGGACTGGAACGGCAAGTTCCAGGGCACGGGCAATGGCGGCTACAACGGTGCGATCGTCTATTCCGAACTCGCAGCCGGCCTGTTGAACCATTACGCCACGGCCAATACTGACATGGGGCATGTGGCCACGACCCCCGATCCGGGCCGTTGGGCGCTGCACCATCCGCAGCGCGTGGTGGATGAGGGTTATCGCGCCCAGCATGAGACAGCGCTCAAGGCCAAGGCTGTCGTGCAGGCATTCTACGGCGGCAAGCCGAACCACTCCTACTTCGTCGGCTGCTCCGCCGGTGGCTGGGAGGCTCTCACCGAGGCAAACCGCTATCCCCACGACTATGACGGCATCATCGCCGGCGCTCCGGCATCGCAGGTGGTGCACCTGCATGCGGGGCAGCTGTGGGGCTACCTGGCGGCGCGCCAGATCCCGGCTGCCAAGATCAGCCTCATCGCCAACGCGGTGCTCGCACGCTGTGACGCCAGGGACGGCGTCAAGGACGGACTGATCTCCGATCCGCAGGGCTGCGATTTTCAGCCCGCGATGCTGGCCTGCAAGGCCGGCCAGGACCCCGCTTCATGTCTGCTGCCCGCCGAGGTCGCGGCCTTGCAGAAGCTGTATGAAGGCGCCCGCCTCAAGGACGGCACCCAGGTCTACCCCGGCTGGCCGCGCGGCTTCGAGCCGGCACTGGCCATGGCTGCCAGTGATATGGTCGCGGCCCTGGGTTCCAGCACCTTCAAGGACATGGTGTACGACAACCCGCACTGGGACTTCACCAGGATCGACTATGACCGGGACGTGCGCGCGGCAGACGCGAAGATCGGCGCAACCATGAACGATGGCAGCGTGGACCTGGATGCCTTCCGCAAGGCCGGTGGCAAGTTGATCCTGTGGCATGGCTGGTCGGACCCCCTGATCTCCACCCTGCACACGGTGGGGTACTACAACCAGCTGGCGCGGCATTTCGCGGCGCCGGGGGACGATGATGCCACCGCCGTGGCCAAGGTGTCGGATTTCGCGCGCCTGTTCCTGGCGCCCGGTGTCTACCACTGTGGTGGTGGTCCGGGGCCCAACGTGCTTGCGACCCTGCCGGCGCTGGAAGCATGGGTCGAGCGCGGCGTCGCGCCGGACAGCATCCCGGCCACGCACCGCACCCGCGAGGGCAAGGTGGACCGCACCCGCCCGATCTGCGCCGCCCCGCGCCGCGCCCGCTACGACGGCAAGGGTGACATCAACGATGCGGCCAGTTTCAGCTGCAAGTAGGCGGCATCACCTGCAGTGCCGGGCTGCCGGGATTCGTCGCCCGGCAGCCGCAACCGGCCAGGGTCGGTTGCGTTACGGCAGGAACTCGGCGCCGGGCGGCTTGCCGTTCACCCACAGCGGGGACGGATCCCAGTGCTCGGCGATCAGGCCGTTGCTGTCGATGCGGAACATGTCGAACCAGGTGGTGGCATAGATGTGCGAAGGGTCCTTGGTATCGCGCATCTTGCGCACCGTGGCCACCGTGACGTAATCGCCGTCGGCCGTGATGGAGACGACCTGCATCTTGATCAGCGGCGCGATGGGCCGTGCACCCATCGCGCCGAAGAGCCTCTGGAAGGCAGCGCGGCCCGAGACGACGTTGGGGTTGTGCTGGATGTAGCCTTCGGCCATGTACTTCGGCGCCTGGTCCACGTGCCGTCCCTCGTACACGATGCGCCAGAAGTCGAA
>DAIDKA010000025.1 GCA_027451085.1 Gammaproteobacteria bacterium | reverse complement strand
GACTGACCCGCTGCGCGCGCCGCGGATCGTGCACGACCTGGCGCTGGCGCTCGGCGGTGGTTTCTACATCAGCGACTGGACCCGCAGCCACGAGAACTGCTTCCGTTCGATCACGGTGATGAAGTCCATCCTGTTCGTGATCCTGCTGATGATCGTGGCGGTGGCCGCCTTCAACATCATCGCCACCCTGGTGATGATCGTGAAGGAGAAGCAGGGCGACATCGCCATACTGCGCACCCTGGGGGCAGGCCCTGGCAATGTGCTCGTGGCTTTTGCGGTGCAGGGCGTGCTGATCGGCGCGGCCGGCACCGTCCTGGGAGCGGTGCTGGGCGTCGTGGTCGCGCACAATTGCGAGCGCTGGGTGCACGGCCTGGAGCACCTGCTCGGGACCCGGTTCCTGGATGCCAGCGTCTACAACATGAGTGATCTTCCGGCGTACGTGGAGTGGACCGACGTGATACAGGTATGTGTGGTGGCGTTCGCGCTGTGCGTGCTGGCGACGCTGTATCCTGCCTGGAGCGCGGCGCGCACGGCTCCGGCGGAGGCGTTACGTCATGACTGAGGCGGTCGCAAGGCAGGCGGTGCTGCAGGCGGTGGACGTGGTGCGCAGCTTCCGCCAGGGTCCGGAGATCCTCACGGTGCTGAGCGGTGCTTCCTTGACCATCGGCGCCGGCGAGCGCGTGGCCATCATCGGCGCCTCGGGTTCCGGCAAGACCACGCTGCTGCAGATACTGGGTGGCCTGGACAAGCCCTCCTCGGGCCGGGTGCTGGTCAACGGGGACGACATCCACGCCATGGCCGAGCGGGAGCGCGGCGCCCTGCGCAACCGCGCGCTGGGCTTCGTCTACCAGTTCCACCATCTGCTGCCGGAGTTCTCCGCGCTGGAGAACGTCGCCATGCCGCTGTTGGTGCGACGCACCCCGGTGGGTGAGGCGGCCCGGCAGGCCGGCGAGGTGCTCAGGCGCGTGGGCCTGGGGGAACGGCTGTCGCACCGTCCGCACCAGCTCTCCGGCGGTGAGCGCCAGCGCGCCGCCGTGGCGCGTGCCCTGGTCACCCAGCCCGCTGTGGTGCTGGCGGACGAGCCCACCGGCAACCTGGATGGCGTGAACGCCGAAGGGGTGTTCGCGCTGATGCTGGAATTGAACCGGGAGCGCGGCACCAGCCTGGTGGTGGTGACGCATGACGAGCGCCTGGCGCGGCGCATGGACCGCATCCTGATCATCGAGCGAGGCGCGCTGCGCGAAGCCTGAGGGCGTCCGGGGCTCCGCGTCGACAGCTGTCCCGTGCGTTGCGATCTGCGGACCGGGCGGCTCATCCGGCCGGTGGCTGCGGCACCGGTCCATCGGAAAACAGCAGGTTCAGCAGCGTCCTGTGTTCATCAAGGCGGTTGAGATGCTGCACGTAGGTGCGGTCGTGGAAAGACTGCACCCTGTCCCCGGACAGCATGTGCATCGTGTCGAAACGCCCGGCCACGATGTCCAGGAACTCCGCGGGAGTGCTGCCCTGCTCACGTAGCTGCCGCGGGCAAAACTCCACATAGAAATTGCGCGTCCTGGTGAGCGTCGCGGTCGCGCCGCGCATGGCGTGGACCTCGAAGCCCTCGGTATCCATGACCAGCAGGTCGATGGGGTCCGTGTCCTGCAGCAATGTATCCAGTGGCGTTGCCTGGGCCACGATGTCGCCGGATGAACTGACGTGGCTGCTGCCGGAATTGAGCGAATCCTGGGCGAAGTGCAGCTGCTTCCCGGTGTCGCTCGCGGCCACCGGATGCACGACCACGTGACTGACGTCGTTCAGCGCAAGATTGAGCATCAGCAGGCGGCGATTGGCCGGGCTGGGTTCGAGCACTGTCACGTTTCGCGCACCAGAGCGCTTCGCGAGCGGGATCACCACTGAACCGACATGTGCGCCGACGACGACGAGCCGGGAGTCCGGTGAGAGCAGTGTTCCCAGCCACAGAATCTCCGGCCAGTCCCAGCTGCCATTCTGCAGCAGCTTGCGGGAGATGCAGTAATCGCTGATGTCGACGGCAAGCAGGCCATTGCGCGTGTCCGCGATGGCGGCAATGCCATGTCTGGAAAGCGCGCGTGCGAGCAGCCTGCCGCGCAGACGCCGTCTATAGTCTCGAATCACCTTGTACCAAGGCCGGGATCGGGGGGGGGGTGGGCGCATATGTGAGTCTGATCTGCCGGAAAATCAAGTTCAGTGCCGGGGCTGGCAGGTGCGCTGGCGGCGGCGCAACACCCAGCCGCGCCACAGCAGTTCCGCCACCCACCGGCCGCTGATGCCGCCGCCCACCCCGCACATCAGGCAGCCCAGCAGGAACGGTTTCCACCGCGGACCCAGGCCATGCTGCAGCCAGTCCCAGCTGATATGGAAGCCGAAGTGCTCGGGCGGTGCGCCCAGCAGCAGGGTGCCGACGCGGTAGGCTGCGTAGAACATCGGCACCATGGTCAGCGGGTTCATGAGCAGCGTGGTGGCGATGATGACCGGGATGTTGATCCGCCAGCTGATGCCGATCAGCACGGCCAGCACCGTGTGCACCGGCAGCGGCACGAAGCACAGGGACAGTCCCACGCCGAATCCCGAGCAGACCCCGCGGCGGGTGAGCGACCACAGCTTGGGTTCGGCCAGGCGCTCGCCGAACACGCGCGCAGGCCAGCGCTCCATCAGCGCATGGGGCGAGGGGATCAGTCGTGCAATCCATTGGCGGGGCATCGACGGGCACTCTAGCAGAGCCGCGGGCCCGGGATTGTGAAGCACTGGCCTGTCCCGGGCAGGCCCGCGGGCGCTCCGGTATGATGCTGGGCGGTGTTGGCTGTGGGCAGTGCGGGAAGCAATCGGATGTGGGAGATCGTTCGGGCGGGCGGGCCGTTCATGTGGCCGATTGTCCTGTGTTCGGTGGCTGCGGTGGCCATCATCCTGGAACGGCTGTGGACCCTGCAGGAAAAGCGGGTGCTGCCGCCTGACCTGATCAGGCGCGTCACCGCGCTGGTGGAGAGCAACCAGGTCAACGACAACGTGATCACCGCCCTGGAGCAGAACTCGCCGCTGGGCCGGGTGCTGGCCGCCGGGCTTGCCAACCGCCACCGGCCACGCGAGATCGTGATGGAGCGGCTGCAGGACGCCGGCCGCCACGTGGTGCACGACCTGGAGCGCTTCCTGAACACCCTGGGCACCATCGCCAGCATCTCCCCGCTGCTCGGCCTGCTGGGGACCGTCACCGGCATCATCAAGAGCTTCGACGCCCTGCAGGCCGGGTCCGCCGGCGACCCGCGCATGCTGTCCGGCGGCATCGCCGAGGCGCTGATCGCCACCGCCGCCGGCCTGTGCGTGGCGATCCCGGCGCTGATCTGCTACCGCTGGCTGCGTGGCCGGGTCGAGGACTTCGTGGTCGAGATGGAGAAGGACGCCATCCGCCTGGCCGACCTGATGGAGAGCCGCGGCGCATGAACCTGCGCCCGCGCCGGGTCGAGGATCCGGAGATCAACCTGGTCTCGCTGATCGACGTCGTGCTCATGATGGTCGTGTT
>DAIDKA010000024.1 GCA_027451085.1 Gammaproteobacteria bacterium | reverse complement strand
GGGGCTGGATCCGAAGCTGGCGCTGGTGCCGCGGGCCGGGCTGATCCACCGCCTGGACAAGGACACCAGCGGCCTGATGGTGGTGGCCCGGACCCTGGAGGCGCACACCGCCCTGACGCAGCTGCTGGCCGGACATGAGATCCAGCGCCGCTACATCGCCGTCTGCACGGGCGTGATGACCGGCGGTCGCACGGTGGATGAACCGATCGGCCGGCACCGCACGGTGCGGGTTAAAATGCAGGTGCGCGGCGATGGCCGCGAGGCCGTCACCCATCTGCGGGTGCTGCAGCGGTTCCGCGGTCACACCCAGGTACAGGCACAGCTTGAAACCGGCCGCACCCATCAAATCCGCGTCCACCTGGCGCATATCGGCTATCCGGTGACGGGCGACCCGGTCTACGGCGCTCGCAAGCGCTATCCGCCCGGCTGCACGCCGGCGCTGCGCGCCGCCCTGGATGGCTTCCACCGCCAGGCGCTGCATGCGTCGGAGCTGGAATTTACGCACCCGGTCAGTGGCAAGCCGCTGTCCTTCAGCGCGCCACTGCCGGCTGACCTGCAGGCCGTGCTGGCTGTGCTTGCGGCTGATGCGGGGCAGTCGGCGTGAGCCCGGGGACGCAAGGCGCGCGGTAGGAAGTCGCCCATGGGTGATGCAGGTGTTGGTGTGCTGATCCCGGACTGGCCGGCGCCGTCACGCGTGCATGCGGCGTTCACGCTGCGCACCGGAGGGGTGAGCCAGGGTCGGTGGGACTCACTGAACCTTGGGGCCCACGTGAACGACGAGCCTGCCGCGATGGCTGAGAACCGTCGCCGCGTGCGCGGGCAGCTGGGACTGCCCGCTGAGCCGTACTGGCTGTCGCAGGTGCATGGCGTCGACGTCGTCTGCCCGGAGGAGGCTGCGCGGGTGTCGCCAGCGCAGGGAGGTGGTCGGCCCCCGGTTGCCGTGGTCGCCGATGCGGCCGTCACGCGCCAGCCTGGGCGGGTGCTGGCGATCCAGGTCGCTGATTGCCTGCCAGTGCTGTTCGCGGCACGGGACGGGTCCGCGGTGGCCGGCGCACATGCCGGCTGGCGCGGCTTGGCCGCAGGGGTGCTGGAAGCCACCGTGGCGGCGCTGTCTGCCCGGGGCGTGAAGCCACGGGACCTGCTTGCCTGGATCGGGCCGGGCATCGGACCGGAACGGTTCGAGGTGGGCGCCGAGGTGCGCGAGGCCTTCGTGCACGGCCTTCCCGGCCGAACCGCTGGACCAGGCGCAGGGACCGGTCGGGGAGCCCCGGGTTCGGGGCCGGGTGCGGCGGGAGATCCGGGGGCCGCAGCAGCTTTTGCCCCGGGTCGGCCGGATCACTGGCTGTGCGACCTGCGCCTGCTTGCCGCGCGGCGCCTGGCGGCCGCCGGGGTGGGGAGCGTTGCCGGAGCGGACAAGGGCCTTGAGTGGTGCACCCATACGCACGCCGAGCGGTTTTTCTCCCACCGCCGGGACGGGCAGTGCGGGCGCATGGCGGCGCTGGTCTGGCTGGAATAACCGGCGCGTAAGCGCTTGAATCGCGGTGCGCCGGCCCCACAACGGGGACATCACCTGAAGATTCAGTGGAGAGCGTTCCCCATGCGGATGGACAAGCTGACCAGCAAGTTCCAGGCGGCCTTGGCTGATGCCCAGTCGCTGGCCGTGGGCCGTGACAACGCGTTCATCGAGCCGGCGCACGTGCTGCTGGCGCTGCTGGACCAGCAGGGCGGTACGGTCAGGCCGCTGCTGCTCAAGGCTGGCGGCAATGTCCAGAAGCTGCGGGCGGACCTCACTGCAGTGGTGGATCGCCTGCCCAAGGTGGAAGGCACTCCCGGGGACGTGCACGTGTCCAACGACCTGCAGCGCCTGCTCAATGTCACGGACAAGCTGGCGCAGCAGTTGGGGGACCAGTTCATCTCCAGCGAACTGTTCGTGCAGGCGGCATTCCAGGACAGCGGCACGCTGGGACGCGCGCTGAAGGACGCGGGGCTCACCACTGCCGCAGTGGACAAGGCCATCAAGGAGGTGCGCGGCGGGGAAAAGGTCGATGACGCCAATGCCGAGGAAAAGCGTGGCGCGCTGGAGAAGTTCACCGTCGATCTCACGGCGCGGGCCTCCGCCGGCAAGCTGGACCCGGTCATCGGCCGAGACGATGAAATCCGCCGCACCATCCAGGTGCTGCAGCGGCGCACCAAGAACAACCCGGTGCTGATCGGCGAGCCCGGCGTCGGCAAGACCGCCATCGCTGAAGGCCTGGCGCAGCGCATCGTCAATGGCGAGGTGCCCGAGGGTCTGCGTAACAAGCGCATCCTGGCGCTCGACATGGGCGCGCTGATCGCGGGGGCGAAGTTCCGCGGCGAGTTCGAGGAACGCCTGAAGGGCGTGCTCAACGACCTGGCCAAGCAGGAAGGTCAGGTCATCCTGTTCATCGACGAGTTGCACACCGTGGTGGGCGCCGGCAAGGCCGAGGGCTCCATGGACGCGGGCAACATGCTCAAGCCGGCGCTGGCGCGTGGCGAGCTGCACTGCATCGGCGCCACCACGCTCGACGAGTACCGCAAGTACATCGAGAAGGATGCCGCCCTGGAGCGGCGCTTCCAGCGCGTGCTGGTGAACGAGCCCTCGGTCGAGGACACCATCGCCATCCTGCGCGGACTGCAGGAGCGCTATGAGGTGCACCACAATGTCGAGATCACCGATCCGGCCATCGTGGCGGCGGCGACGCTGTCGCAGCGCTACATCGCCGACCGCCAGCTGCCGGACAAGGCCATCGACCTGATCGACGAGGCGGCCGCGCGCATCCGCATGGAGATCGATTCCAAGCCGGAGGTGCTGGACCGCCTGGAGCGGCGCGTGATCCAGCTGAAGATCGAGCGCGAGGCGCTGAAAAAGGAGACCGACGAGGCCTCGCGCAAGCGCCTGCGTGAGATGGAAGAGACCCTGCAGGGCCTGGAACGCGAATACGCGGACATGGAGGAGATCTGGAAGTCCGAGAAGGCCGCGCTGCAGGGCGCCGCCTCGATCCGCGAGGAGACGGACCGCGTGCGGGTGGAGCTGGAGCAGGCGCGCCGCGCCGGCAACCTGGAGCGCATGGCGCAGCTGCAGTACGGCGAGCTGCCGAGGCTGGAGAAGCG
>DAIDKA010000023.1 GCA_027451085.1 Gammaproteobacteria bacterium | reverse complement strand
CGCCCAGCAGCTTCAGGAAGCTTTCGGCCGGGACAGGGACACTCAGGCCCGACAGCGGAATGATCGCGCCCAGGATCGGAGCGACTACCAGTGGGTTGCGGACAAGCGATTGACAGACCTTGAGGACCAGATCCAGGGGATGCTGCCCGGACTGCAGCCCGACCTCGATCAGAACGATGGCCGCTGCGAAGAGGACGCAGATGGTGAGGATCGATGCGATCAGGGTCGGAGCCAGGGCTTCGTGCCCGAGCGCGGCCAGCGCGAGGGGGAAGCCGACATAGCCCGTGTTGGCGTAGCCGGCGTTCAGGCCGTCGATGGTCGCATCTGCCAGCGGGCGGCCGCCCCTGCGGCGTATGGCGACCGTTGCCGTGAATACCAGCCCGGCGCCGAGTCCGAAGGCTCCCACGAAGCCGGGACGCCACACCTCATTCCAGCGGGCATGAGCGACGATGTCGAAGAGCAGCGCCGGGAGGGCCAGGTAGACCACGAAGCGGCTCAACTCCGTGGTCGTCTGCGGCCCGAGTACGCCCGCGCGCCGGGCAAGCCAGCCCGCGAAGATCAGCGCAAAGACGGGCAGTACGATGGTCAGTGTCTGCAGCATTCGCCATCATGATCGATGGAGGTAAACTGCGCCACGGGACGCACACGACCTGCAAGAATCAGAGACTGACGAACACATGAGCACTTCCGCGGACGTGACCCCGGTGGCCGCGCCCCTGGCCGCGTTCCAGGACAAGAACCGCTCCGCCGTCTCGTTCATCGGCCATCCGCCGGGCGTGGGGTGGTTGTCCGCAGCGGAGTTCTGGGAGCGTTTCGCCTACTACGGCATGCAGGCGCTGCTCGTCCTGTATCTGACCCACCACCTGTTCAAGCCGGGTGTGATCGGGCATGTCTGGGGCATCGGCCCGTTCAGCCATGTGCTCGAATCGGTCTATGGCAGGCTGGATTATGCGGCGCTGGCCTCCGCGGTCGTCGGCTTTTATACGGCGACGGTGTACTTGACGCCGATCCTTGGCGGGTACGTTGCGGACCGGATGATCGGCCGTACCGCAACCGTCACACTCGGCGCAAGTATGATGGCGGCGGGGTACCTCCTGCTTTGTCTTGAGCAGACCTTCCTGATCGGGATTCTCGCGCTTCTGTTCGGCGTCGGCTGCTTCAAGGGCAACATCGCCGCGCAGGTGGGCGACCTTTACGCCATCGACGACGTGCGCCGTGCCGATGGCTTCCAGATCTATTATCTTGGCATCCAGATGGCGGTGATCATCGCGCCGCTCATCACCGGTACGCTGGGCGAGAAGATCGGCTGGAGCTGGGGCTTCATGTCCGCCGGTGTCGGTATCATGATCGGCCTCGTCATCTACCTCCTTGGCCGTCGCACTTATCCGCCGGAGAAGCTGCAGCGGAAAAGCGAGGCGCGTACTGCAGTCAGCCGGCCGCTCTCCCGCGGTGACTGGGGCGTGGTCGCCATCCTGGTCGGACTGCTTCCCGTGCTTGCGTTGTCTGCCGTCGGCAACCAGCAGATATTCAACGCCTACCTGATATGGGCGGAGAAGTACTACGACCTCAGCCTGTTCGGCGGTGAAATGCCGACCAGCTGGATGTTTTCCATCGATGCCGTCGTCAGCACCTTCCTGATGGTCGGCGTCATCGCGTTCTGGCGCTGGTACGGGCGGCACCGGGAGGAGCCGGCCGAGATCACCAAGATCGTCATCGGCACGGCGATCAGCGCGGCGGCGCCATTGGTGCTGGCGCTATATTCGCGGATCGTGGTGCAGGCCGGCCACCCGGTGCCGCTGTGGTGGTCGGTTGCTTTCCACATCATCAACGACACCGGGTTCTCGATGGTGCTGCCGGTGGGGCTTGCGCTGTATTCGCGCGCGGCGCCCGCGGGGCTGGGTGGCATGATGGTCGCCGTCTATTACCTGAGTTTTTTCATCTGCAACAACCTGGTGGGATATCTCGGCGGCCTGCTTGACAGGATGTCCGGCGCCCGCTTCTGGCTGCTGCATGCAGCCATCATGGGCGTCGCCACCGTGCTGCTGCTGCTCGCGCGCATCTTCCTCGGACGGTTCCTGATGCCCACGAAAGCGCGGAAGGCGGCCTGAGCACGGCGGGCACCATGAGGGCGCCCCGGTGGCTGCTCAAACCACGGCTGCTCACACCACCGCTGACATCCTCTGCACGACCCGGTTCAGGTCCATCACGGCCGCGGCATCTCTTGGGCCTGGTGCGGGCAGCCCGCAGTAGTAACCCTGGATCTCGGTGCATCCCTCTTCGAGGGCGCGGTTCAGGTGGGCCTCGGTTTCGACGCCTTCGGCCACGGTAATCACGCCCAGGCGTTTGCCGAGATCGGCCACGGCGCGCACGACCGCCGCAGATTCCCGGCGTGCAACCGCGTCATGCAGGAAGGAACCGTCGATCTTGATCTTGTCGAAGGGGAAGGCGCGCAACTGGGTGAGCGAGGAACGGCCGGTGCCGAAATCGTCCAGCACCACGCGCACGCCCA